>CAZUZM010000032.1:0-15751 GCA_964624615.1 uncultured Anaerolineaceae bacterium | reverse complement strand
GAACCTCCCTGCTTGTTGCCCGAGGCGATGAAAGACCGCTGTGGTGAAATCCCCTGGGGTTCCCTCACCGGTAACTAGACCCATTAATCGTTTTTTGGAGCCCTCCTAAAAGAGGGCTCCAAATAATCCTTTAAGATGAAAGGTGGCTCAATGACCCAAAAAGACATCATATTAGAGACACAAAACCTAAGTCGCTATTTCGGCGGCTTGGCTGCAGTGAATGACGTGAGTATTCAGGTCGAACGCAATAAGTTGCATGCCATTATCGGGCCGAACGGTGCTGGAAAAACCACCCTGTTTAATCTGATTAGCGGTGTGCTCAAACCGTCGAGCGGCACGGTGATTTATAAAGGTCAAGACCTGAGCAAGTTGCCCGTGCATCGTATGATCCATTTGGGGCTTGGGCGGTCTTTTCAAATTACCAACATTTTTCCCAATCTGAGCGCGTTTGAAAACATACGGTTGGCAACCCAATCCATGCGTGGTGATAATTTCAATATCTTCAAAAATACCAGCAAAATAGCCGGATGTGATGAACGCAGCTGGGAAGTTTTGGAGCAGGTAGGGTTGCTCGAAAAAGCGGCTGTGCCCGGGCGTTTTCTCGCCCATGGCGACCAGCGCAAATTGGAACTGGGCATGATTTTAGCGCCTGATCCGGAGGTTTTGCTTCTGGATGAGCCAACCGCCGGTATGGCCAGTGAGCAGGTACCGGAATTGATTGAGCTGATCCGTGGCATCCAGGCGCAAGGCTCAAAGACGGTCTTATTAGTAGAACATAATATGAATGTGGTCATGGAAAACGCCGATTTCATTACCGTGATGAACCACGGCGAGGTCTTGGCAGAAGGTGTGCCGGCTGAAATCGCCAACAACCATGACGTGCAAACAGCCTATTTAGGAGGGCTCTATGAAATCGACATCGCATGATGACAGTATCCTAAAGGTCGAAGATATCCAGAGTTATATTGGTCATTATCACATTCTGCAACAAGTGCAATTTGACGTGCCAAAGGGCTCTATTTTGGCTTTACTCGGGCGCAATGGCGCGGGAAAAACAACCACGCTCAAGTCCATTCTCAACCTTGTCGCGGTAAAAGAAGGTCAAATCCTGTTTGAAGAACGACCCATCCAGGGACTGACGCCTTATGAGGTTGCTCAACGCGGCATTGGTTATGTGCCCGAACATCGGGCGGTTTTTAGAGACCTTTCGGTGGAAGAAAACTTGCGCATAGCCGAACGGCAGCGTGGTGATTTTGAGAAAAAACGCGAGATGATTTATGAGCTTTTCCCGGATCTCAAAAAGTTCATCAACTTGCGCGGGACGGAACTTTCGGGTGGGCAGCAACAGATGCTGGCGATTGCGCGCGCACTGGTGCCAGAAAACAGGCTTTTGTTGATTGATGAGCCCAGCGAGGGCTTGGCACCGGTGGTCATTGAACAACTTATCGAGGTAATCGCTGAATTGGCTAAGAAAAGCACGGTTATTTTGGTGGATCAAAACTTCTTAGTGACCAGTAAACTGGCGCATCACTACGTGATTATTGAAGAAGGCAAGAGTGTAGATCATGGCGAGATGGCGGAGTTGGTTGGCGATGCCGCCAAGATCCACCGTTATCTGGGCGTGGCATAGGCGGAGGAAGCATGAAAAAGAAATATAACATTACTGGCATTCTTCTCATCGCAGCATTCATCGTCTTTCTGGTTTTAGCAGGGCGGGGAATGCCGCCACGTGACCTTCTGATTACCACTTTGCGTGGCTTTTCGGTGGGCTCGGTGACCTTTTTGGTTGCTGCCGGCTTCTCGCTCATCTTTGGCTTGCTGGATGTGCTTAACCTGGCGCAAGGCACCTTGTATATGATTGGTGCTTACATAGGTTGGACGGTTTTTGTGCGGCCTGATACCTTTATGGACGTTACGCCCATGGTGCTTTTCCTGATGGCAGGATTTGCCTTGAACTTCCTCTGGGACTACCTGGTTGACAAAATCAAACTGGACATCAAAACCAAAAAGATTTTGGGATGGGGCTTCATCGTCCTTTCAATCGTCATCGGCGTGTTTGTTTTGCCACGTTACCCGATTGCCATTTGGCAGCTGGATAATTACGCCCAAAGCCCGATTTCTTTCTCCTATATGGCAGACCAAGGCATTCGCTTGCCCGTGGCACCCGCTGCAGCCAAAGGCATTCCGCCGATGCTGGCACTTTATGGCGGTTTGTTGATGAGCATGGTGCTGGCGTTTGGTTTGGCGCTCATCCGATATCGCGAAAACCGACAACATAGCTTGCACTGGAAAAAATGGCAGGTTTTTGCCATTCTCCTGGTGCTTGGCACCTTGCTGATGGCTTTCAATACACCGATTTCGGACTGGTTGATGAGCCTGAACACCAACTGGATGTTCATTATTGCGGTTGTGGTTTCGGTTTTGAGTGTGGTGGGTCTTGGCGCCTTGATGGAAAAGACGATGATTCAACCGCTTTACAGCCGACCGGTTTACCAACTGATGTTGACCCTTGGCTTAGGCACCATCGGTATGCAATTGGTGAAAGCGATTTGGGGTATGCCCGAATTTGTCTTACCCAAGCCGGAGTTTTTTAGAGGTGCTGGGGCGGCTTGCCCTGCCACCAGTGTCGCTGATATCTTTAGGCACAACTGCTCCACGATTATGATTTTGGGTGGGCGTGTGCGTGTATATGACGAGATTGTGTTACCCATCATCGGTGTGTTGGTTCTGGTTTTAGTGTGGCTTTTGCTCAAGAAAACCCGTATCGGCATGATTATTCGCGCGGGTGTGCAGGATAGCAACATGGTTGAAGCCCTGGGTATCAACGTGCGCAAAGTCTTCACCCTCGTTTTCGCATTGGGTGCTGGCTTGGCGGCTTTGGGTGGCGTGCTATCAGCGCCGAGCAATGGCCTTTCGGTCGCGATGGGTGAGAAACTCTTGCTCAATGCTTTGATTGCTTTGGCGATTGGTGGTCTCAGCAGTTATCCCGGTGCGGCACTGGGTTCGCTCATGGTGGGTCTAATCCAACAGTTTATGATCAAGTATGGCCAAATTGGCATTCCGATTCCTTTCACGGATATTATCTTCAAACCGACTCCGGCAATTATTCCGGCTTCGACCATGTTGCTCATGGTGGTGGTCTTGCTTATTTTGCCGAATGGTCTTTTGGGAAGGCAGGACTAAGCGATGAACACGAAACAATCCTTTTTGAGTCGACATAAAGGTATCTTGATTTTCTTTGCCGTGATGCTCCTTTTGCCTTTCATCATTGGTTTGTTTGAAGGCACAGGACCTGCTGCCGTCTGGCAAAACAAGGGTAGCTTCTCGAAGTACCTTGAGGGTATCGGCATTGAAATTTTCATCCTGGCGATTTTTGCCCTCAGTTATGACTTGCTGTTTGGAATCACGGGTTTGATGAGCTTTGGACATACCATGTTCTTTGCTGTCGCTGCTTATGCCACGGGCATATCCTTAAAAACCTTGGGTCTGCCGCTGTGGCAGGTGCTTTTGATTATTGTGGGTACGTCCATCTTGCAGGCTTTGCTGTTTAGCATTGTTTTGCCAAGAGTGAAAGGCGTGACCTTCACCATGGTGACCTTGGGCTTGGCTTCCATGTTCCATATCATTGTGATGTCAAGCGATATGATCAAACTGACAGGTGCAGATGTCGGCTTACAGGGCGTGCCAAAACCCGCCATTCTTGACCCTTCGGTCGAGCGATTACGCTTTTACGTGGTGGCACTGCTCATTTTGGTGCTGGTCTACATGTTCTATAAGCGGTTTATCGACTCGCCAACCGGACGGGTGAGCGTTGCCATTCGCGAAAACGAGTCACGCGCCAAAATGTTGGGCTACAACACGACTGCTTTCAAAGTGGTGGTCATGTTGATTGCTTCGTTCACCGCTTCGATTGCAGGTGTGTTGCACACCCTTTACCAACCGATTGTCAGCCCGACGATTGCTGATTTGGGTTACACGGTGACAGGACTATTGGTCGTTTTGATTGGCGGCATTGCAACCTTGAGCGGATCGATTGTGGGTGCCTTTGTCATCAAATTGCTTGACCTGGCACTGCGTGGTATTATGAAAGACAGCGCGCCACTGGTGACTGGTATCGTTTATGTCGTCTTTGTGCTCTTCGTGCCGTATGGCATCGTGGGTAGTTTGAAGATGGGGCAACTGAAGATCAAAGAAGGTTGGCAGATGCTCATCGAGCGCTTTGGCTTAAAGAAACTGTTGGAAAAGAAACGATAAACCTTTGCACCATTGCAATTCATTGAGAAATGACACTTTAAAGCTCTTGCGCAAGCAGGAGCTTTTGGTGTATAATAATCGGTTGTGACTGGTCGGGTGAGCGGTCTGTGCCTCGGCACTGGCTTCGACCCACGAGACCTGCATAAAAGAAATACTATTTAGGAGCAGACGTCATGTCGATTACAAAACAAGATAAAACTGAACTTATTGAAAAGTTCGCCATCAAAGCCGGTGACACCGGTTCACCCCAGGTGCAGATTGCCATTTTAACCAAACGCATTCTCAACCTCACCGATCACCTGCGCGCTAACAAGCACGATGAGAGCTCTCGCCGTGGTTTGCTGAAGCTGGTTGGCCAACGCCGCCGCCTTTTGGCTTACTTGCGCCAAAAAGATTACGAAGCTTTCTTGGCAATCACTGAAGAACTCAAGATCCGCAGGAAGTAAAGTTTTTTAACAAATGATACTTTTTACAGAGCACGCTTTGACCTAACCCGAAAGGGGAGGCTCGAGGCGTGCCTGTTGTGGTATCAGTCAACCATTATTCAAGCCAGTCGGGTATTGAATTTTGCCGGGCAAGCCTGCCCGTTGAACTTCAGTTCCTGCACTGGCTACCAGTGAAAGGATACTATGAAACCTGAAGCAACCCTGTATACTGCCACGTTAGGTGGCAAAGAAATTACTTTTGAAACCGGTCGCTTGGCTCGCCAGGCGGGTGGTTCAATTGTTGTCCGCCAAGGCGACAGCATGATGTTTGCTGCCGCGACGCTTGGCAATGTCCGTGAAGGCGTGGATTTTTTCCCGCTCACGGTTGATTATGAAGAGCGCATGTACGCTGGTGGAAAGATCCCCGGCTCGTTCTTCCGTCGCGAAGGTCGCCCCAGCACGGACGCCACTTTGGTTGCCCGCCTGACCGACCGACCCCTGCGCCCGCTCTTCCCCGAAGGCATGCGCAACGAAGTGCAAGTTATTTTGATGTCGCTTTCCGCTGACAGTGAAAACGCCCTGGATATGTTAGCCATCAATGCTGCTTCTGCCGCTTTGATGATTTCTGACGTGCCATGGGGTGGACCTGTGGGTGCCGTGCGTGTTGGTTTTGTGGATGGCAAATTGGTTGCCAACCCCAGCATTCCTGAAATGGAAGAATCAACCCTCGACCTGCGTGTTGCCGGAACTAAAGAAGCCCTGTTGATGGTCGAAGCCGGCTCCAGTGAAGTGACTGAAGAGCTGATGGCCGAAGCGTTGCAATTGGCGCACGACAGCATCCAAGACATTATCGCTGTGCAAGTACGCATGGCAGCTGAAATCGGTAAAGCCAAGAAGGAAGTCGCTTTAGCTGTGACCGATAGCGCCTTAATCGCGCGTGTGAAAGCTGAAATCAAGGACCGCGTGACCTCACTGTTGGACCAGGAATATTCCAAAGCCAATCTTTATGGTGGTGTGGATCAAATTAAGGCGGACTACCTTTTGGAAGCCTTGGGCGAAGAACCCGAAGCAACCGAATTAGCAACCCTTGCCAAAGCTTTTGACGAAGCCGAACGCATGGTTGTGCGCGACCGCATCCTCTATGAAGGCAAGCGCCCTGACAACCGCAAGGTCTACGAAGTGCGTGAAATCACGGTCGAAACCGACATTTCACCGCGTGCGCATGGTTCCGGTTTGTTCACCCGTGGCGAAACCCAGGTGCTCACCCTGGCAACCTTGGGAACGCCAAAAGAGGCGCAGGAGCTCGACAACCTTAACGGTTTGGACAGCAAACGCTATATGCATCACTACAACTTCCCACCCTACGCCACCGGCGAAACCCGCCGCGTGGGTGGTCAATCCCGTCGCGAAATTGGTCATGGCGCACTCGCTGAACGCGCTCTTGAACCTGTTTTGCCCGACGAAAAAGCATTCCCCTACACCATCCGTCTCGTGTCTGAGGTTTTGGAATCTAATGGTTCCAGCTCCATGGCGTCCGTTTGTGGCTCCAGCCTGGCACTGATGGACAGTGGTGTGCCAATCAGCTCCCCTGTGAGTGGTGTGGCAATGGGTCTCATCATGGAAGGCGATCGCTACGTCATTTTGACCGACATTCTCGGCACTGAAGATCACCTCGGTGATATGGACTTCAAAGTTGCCGGTACCACCAAGGGCATCACCGCCTTGCAGATGGACATTAAAATTGGTGGCATTACACCCGCGATCATGGCCGAAGCCTTGGCACGTGCCAAAGATGCCCGTTTCTACATCATGGAACAAATGACTAAGGTCATTAGTGCGCCTCGACCTGAACTCAAGCCGCATGTTCCCCGCATCGAAACCATTAAGGTGCCGATTGATAAGATTGGTGCGATTATTGGCCCAAGCGGTAAGAACATCCGCGCTCTGCAGGAAGAAACCAATACCAAGATTGACATCGATGATGACGGTACCGTTTACATCGCTGCTGTTGATGGTGATGGCTTCAACGAAGCCCGCGAACGCATTTTGGCGCTCACTGAGACCGCAGAAATTGGTCGCATTTACACCGGTAAGTGCGTGCGTGTGACTGATTTTGGCGCATTTATTGAGATTTTGCCCGGTGTGGATGGCATGGTGCACATTAGCCAATTGAGCACGGAACGGGTTGAAAAGGTTGAAGATGTAGTCAACGTTGGTGATGATTTAACCGTGATGGTGATTGACATCTCCTCCGATGGCAAGGTGCGCTTATCACGCCAAGCCCTCTTGGAAGGCTGGACGGCTGAAGAAGCCCGCGAACATGATCGCCCCAGTGGCCCTCGCCGCAGCAGTGGTGGTGGTGACCGACGTGGTGGTGACCGTGGCGACCGCCGAAGTGGCGACCGTGGTGACCGACGTGGTGGTGATCGTGGTGATCGCCGTGGTGGTGACCGTCGGGATCGACGTTCATAACCTAAGCAAAAATAGTAAGATCTAGACCGCTTTGAGAAATCAAGGCGGTCTTTTGTTTGTTTGGTTTAATAACAGATGATTAGTTTTTATCTGGTGCAAAGCCTTCCCCACCTGGTGCAAAGTGTTCTCGCCTTGCACAATGCGGAAAGCTAGCGCATGGCTACATTCCAAAGCGAAGTTAATCTTTAACAATCATCGGTGACGGAGAAGAAATCTGTAGTTGTTCAATGAGATAAACAATAAAACAACCTGCTAAAAACAGGTTGTTTCAGAGCAAAACATATTTAGGGTGTAAAGACAATTGGAATTCCCAGCCGCCAACCACAATGCTTTTGTGTTTTATGCCATCCGGGATCTTTTATGTCTAAGAACGAGTGTTGTGGTTCCGGTTGAGGAACGTGGAAGCAATTATAGCCAAAGTCAGTATCCATCCCATCATAACAATAAGTGGGATTGTCTAACCCACCACAAAGATTTTTTAGGTTGATGATTTGTTCTGGTAAAAAGCCCCAAAATTCATTAAAAGATAGGTCTAGTTGTTGCAAGCTAATGACTTCACCAAGACTTTCAGGTATTTTTCCTGAAAAATGATTGTTCCTCACCCTAAATGTCTTCAAGGAGTAAATACAGTCATATGTGGTTGGGAGATTGCCGTGAAGCTGATTATTGCTGACATCGAAAAAGGAGAGACCTCTTATTTTGAAAATGCTTTCTGGGATCTCACCACTAAAATTGTTGTTTTGCAGATAAAGTACGCTTAATTTTTTCATGTTTCCCAATTCAGGAGGAATGGAACCTTCTAATTGATTGTCATTAAGGGTAAAAAACATTAATTTCTCAGCGTTTTCAAACTCAGTTGGGATGTTCCCAATAAGATTGTTTTTCGCAAGACCTAAAGATGCTAAATTTGGAATCTTGGCCAACTCTTTTGGGATATCGCATGCTAACTGGTTGTTATTGAGACGTAAGGATGTTAGGTTTGATAGGTTTTCAAGATCGGCAGGAATGCAACCGCTTAGCGCATTTTCGGAAAGATCTAGAATGTCTAAGTTTTCTAGGTCACCCAATTCGGAAGGAATGGATCCTTCAAGATTGTTGTTTGATAGTTCCAGTGTCGTTAATGTTTTCAAGTTGCCTAGCTCGCCAGGAATCTCACCGCTAAGTTCGTTATCATGTAATTTTATCCATCTAACTACGGGTAAGTTCCCCAGTTCTGGGGGAATGGGGCTATTTAATTTATTTTCGTCTATAAAAAAATATACTACAGACTTTAAATTACCTAGTTCGGAAGGAATAGGCCCATGTAAATAGTTCATCGATAGTCCCAGGTGGCTAACCTTTGACAATTGTCCAATGGACGCCGGAATAGTACCTGTAAGATCGTTGTTCGTAAACAAAAGCGTTGTCAACTCGCTTAAATGCCCTAGTTCTTCTGGGATTGTTCCTTCTAATCTGTTGTTGCGAAGAATCAAAGAACTAACATGGCCATAACTTATAGATACACCTGACCAATATCTGATATACGGCGTTTCTAACCAATACTCATTATGTGCCCAGTTTGGCCCATTAGTGCTGTTGTATAAGGCTACCAATGCCTCACATTCAATAACTGGAATACCTATGGCAGTATTACAATCAAATGATTTAGAATTTTCGAGTAGCAAACGAGGTGACTTCAGAGGTGAGGCTTGGACGTGATTGAAAGCTAAAGATAGAATAATGAGTGCGACGACAAAAATTCGTTTCATGGTGAAAACTACCTCAATGTTTTAGTTAAAGGTATTATAGCCTAAAGCCAAGCTCGTGAAAAAAATTACACAATGAGCAAGTTAAGTGGCTTAAAAAGCTTCTAAATTGTTCGTTGACACACCCAGGCTCTGTTCCTCAGGTTTAGCAACTAACCAGACTGAGCTGACTAAGCCGTCTACCTCTGAGTGATCTCAAGATTTTAAGATACATGCAGGAAACTTCAGTTGGTATTGGACTTTTTTGTTTGGTGGGATATTATATACCACTATAAAAGGGTCTAGCGCGGTTCCCTGACAAGGCACCATAAAAATGCCTATGTTTTTTTGTATGCAGGAAGATGTGATTAGGCGTGTTAGACAGTCAGGCTTTCGTGCAGATAATCCAACACATTACGCGCGTCGGTTTCGACGGCCACAAAGCGGTTAATGAGATTGCAAGGGTAATCATGACATTCAGCACAAGTACCACGCACATTGCCTAAGGCACAAGCCCGAATTTGGCATTGGCTACAGATATGAGAAGTTGGTGTTTGCACTTTGCAGCCCAAACAGGTCAATTGATCCGGTGTAAAACTTAAATCTTCAAAGGAACATTCCGCGGCGAGCCATTGTTTTAAGTTGGGGTCCGTACTACGACTCGCCTGAAAAGCTGCGCAAGTTTCGCAGTCTGCCCCACAAAAGGCATAATCAGACATGTCACTCCTTTAGCAAGGGCTTTTGGTGTGCCCCCACTAAAGCTAGTGTTGCAAGAAGATTGCCAGGTTTTAAGGTTGAATTTTTATCCGATTAAGACTTTTTACGCAGATGCAGGTGCATGGGTGGGTCGACGGGCACATAGTCCACAAAGCCCAAGCTCTCATAAAGATGGCGACCCATCTTGGAGGCATCCAAGGTAATGTAGTCAAAGTCCATCTCTTTTGCCAGACCAATCAGGGCATTCATCGTTTGGCGGGCGAAACCGCGCAGGCGATATTCCGGATAGCAAAGCATATTGGTGATGCGACCAAAGCGCTGGGTGGGGCATCCTGGGTGGTAGGCGACGACATGCGCTTGGAGGAAACCAATCGCGCCAACTTGTCCATCTTCTTCCACCAAGTAGCAATGGATGTCCTGTCCTAATCGGGTTTGGTAAAAATAGCGGATGCTCTGGCGGATTTCATCCAATCCCTCAAGTGGCGCTGGTGTGCCAAGGGCGGCAATAAAGTCCAGCCGCCCTTGTACTATTTTGTCTAAATCTGCGTGGGTTGCAAAGCGTCCAACAATGGTCATAAGCTACTCCATCATGCCGTAACGTTTAAGCGCGGCATTAAGAATCATGTTCACCAACTCGGTGTGGCTGATGCCATCGGCTTCGGCCTCAATGACGATATCCGAAAGTTTGGGCATCAAACCAGGCAACGGGTTGATTTCAAGGATGTAGGGTTTGAGATTGTCTTCAATGTCCAGGCGAAAATCGATGCGTGACACGTCTACACAACCGGTTACACGGAAAACCGCAGCCGCCAGCCAGTTGAGCTCGTCGATTTGATCTTCGCTAATGGGCGCCGGGCTGAGGTATTCCAGTTTATCAGCCAGGGCGGTCTTGAGGTAGTTGTCATAGACGCCTTCGGCAGTGATGGCTGGGTCGAGGTTGACTTCCATGGGCGGCAAAAAGTGCAAACCGGCTTGAACACGGCGGGCGTTTTCGTCCCTTGGCACACGCCAGGCAACCGGTCCGATCAGGTTGCCCACCAAACCCACGGTGACTTCGCGACCTTTGATGAAACGTTCCACCAAGGCGGGCTGCTTGTACTTTTTGAGGATGATGTCCAACTGTTGGCGCAGCTCGCGTTCGTCATGTACCACGGATTTTCCGCTAATGCCCATACCGGTGCCTTCACGACTGGGTTTGACGAAAAGCGGGAATTTCGCGCCTTCGTCCAAGGGTTCATCCACGCGTTCGAAAACCTGAAACTCTGGGGTCGGCAAACCATGCCATGCCAGAATGCGTTTGGTCATGGGTTTATCGAGGGTCAAAGCCAGCGAAAGCACTTTGGATCCGGTGTAAGGGATACGCAGTTTTTCGAGGATAGCAGGAATTTGGGCTTCACGCGAGTCACCAAAATGGCTCTCGGCGATGTTGAAACAGATATCCGGTTGATAGTCACGGATTGAATCGATAATCGAGTTGTCGGCTTCCAGGAACTTCACCTCGTGACCACCAGCGCGAATCGCTTCGCAGAGCGAGTCGACGGTGGATTGCGAGTCGAGGTCATCCCATTGGTCCTCGCTCATACCTTCAAAAGAAGGTGCGTTTGTTTTTACATTTGCAAGTACTGCAACACGAAATGCTTTCACTTTTTATGCCTCCGGCAATGGGTAATGAAGCAATTATAGTCCTGTTTTAGTTGACTTCAACCAATAATGCATCCTCAGCTTCTGCAACCGCGACACCTCTTTGGATGTCTACCTTTTGGAGCATGATGATACCGACGATGAAGAACAACACCAACGAGATGATGCCCAAGCGGTTGTCACCGGTGATTTTGGTGATGATGGCAACCAGCGCAGGACCCACGACGGTGTTGAACTTCTCAAAAACGCTGAAGAAACCGTAAAATTCTGCGGTTTTGCTGGCAGGCATCAGTTTTCCAACGAGAGAGCGGCTCAAGGCTTGAGAACCACCCTGAACGGTTGCTACGGCGAAACCAAGCGCATAAAAATGCCATTCCTGGCTCATAAAGAAACCGATGATGGCAATGAAGGCATAGATGACCAAACTAATGGTAATGGCCCGTTTTTGCCCTAATTTCTCGGCGAGTTTGGCAAAGAGCATGGCGAAAGGTGCTGCGACAAATTGCACCAGGAGCAGTGTGCCAATCAGCGTCATGGTGCTAAAGCCACGTGCTGCACCAATAATGGTTGCCATGGTAATGATGGTGCCGATGCCATTCGAGTAGATAAAGAAGGTCAGCATAAACCAGGCGAGGTCTTTGAACTTGCGAACGTTTTTGAAAGAGGAGAAGAAGCGGCTAAAACCGACGGTCAAAACCTTAGCGCCAATTTCGTGTTCGTAAGCTTTGGCTTTGGGTTCTTTGACGTACTTGAAAATGGGGATGGAGAAAGCCGCCCACCAAACAGCAACACTTGCCAGGCTCAGGCGGGTCATCAACAGGGTCATAGACGCCATAGCGGCTTCGCTGCCATCAGTGAGCAGCTTTGGCCCTAAAAAGATCATGAGGACATTTATGAGCAAGAGCAAACCGCCGCCAATATAGCCCATGGCGTAGCCTTTGCTCGAAACCGCGTCTAGCTGGTCTTCACGAGCGACATGGGGCAAGAGGGCATCATAAAAGACGAGGGAACCGGCAAAGCCAATCGTGCCCAGGATGTAAAGGATGATGGTCAGCGCGACGTGTTGGGGCCCGGTCAGGAAGAACATGCAGCCGGTGCTTATGACACCAAGCGCGACGAAAAAGGCTAAAAAGGTTTTCTTTGAGCCTTTAAAGTCGGCAATGGCACCGAGCAGCGGGCTGATGAGGGCGGCGATTAAACTGCCGATGGCGACTGCAGCACCCCACAAAGGCACGGTGTCTGGATTGCCTCGCAGAATGGCGTCGGCGAAGTAGACTGGCAAAATGGCTGCCATGATGGTTGTGGCAAAGGCGGAGTTCGCCCAGTCATACATTGTCCATGCCCAAATGGCTTTCTTTTCTGCTTTTTCTTCGGTTGGGGTAAGTTGTTTAGGTGGGTAGAGAGGGTCTTGCGGGTTTTCGATTGATTGATCCATGAAGCACTCCTTTAGTGTATGGTTTTATTTTACCTGTGAATAAGATTTATAGGCGAAAACCAAATCATGAACGAGATAGGTTTTATCATATTAACCCCTTTTTACTGAGGATGGTTGCAAAAGCTAAGAAAATGCCCCGACCATGGACCGGGGCATTGTTTTTTCGGTTAACTTTCCTCGCCGGAGATAAAGGCTTGGGTCAGTTCAAGGGCTTTGTCATCCTTATACTGCTCGGGGGGTGTCTTCATGAAGTAGGAAGAAGGCGCAAGGATGGGCCCACCGATACCTCGGTTCAAGGCGAGTTTGAGGCAGCGGATGGCGTCTATGACCACGCCGGCGGAGTTAGGCGCATCCCAAACCTCCAATTTGACTTCGGCTTTGAGCGGCACGTCGCCAAAGGTGGTACCTTCCATGGTGATGTAACAATACTTACGGTCCTGAAGCCATGGTACATAATCTGATGGCCCAACATGGATGTCTTCTTCAGACATTTTATAAGGCAACATGCTGGTGACGGCGCCGGTTTTGCTGATTTTCTTGCTTTCCAGGCGGTCGCGTTCGAGCATGTTCATAAAATCGGTGTTGCCACCAAAATTGAGTTGATAGGTATGGTCAAGGCGCACGCCGCGGTCAACAAACAGGCTGGTGAGCACGCGATGGGTGATGGTTGCCCCGACTTGGCTTTTGATGTCGTCACCGATGATGGGCAACCCAGCTTCGCGGAAGCGCTCTGACCAGTAGGGCGAGCTGGCGATGAAAACCGGGATGCAGTTGATGACACCCACGCCGGCGCGCAGGGCTTGTTCCATGTACCATTTTGTCGCCATTTCTGAGCCAACCGGCAGATAGTTGATGATCATATCCGTTTGGGTTTCTTTGAGGATGCCAACCACGTCGTCGGTCGGTCCAGGCGCCTTGGTGACGATTTGCGAGAGGTATTTCCCTAATCCGTCGTGGGTCATACCGCGGTGGACAGGCACATTCATAAAAGGGATGTCGCAAAACTTGTAGGTATTGTTGGGGTAGGCAAAAAGCGCCTCGCTGAGGTCTTTGCCGACTTTGCCCTCGACCACATCAAAGGCAGCTACGATTTCAATATCACTGATGTGGTAGCCACCCAAGGTGACGTGCATGAGCCCCGGCACACGGTCTTCGTTTTTCGCGTTTTGATAATAATAAAGGCCTTGAACTAAAGATGAGGCGCAATTTCCTGCGCCGATGATGGCAACTCTGACTTTTTTGTTTTCAGTCATCTTTCCTCCGATTATTGAGCATGTGTCTAATGATACCGCAAAACATTAAGCCTATGCTTATAGAAAACCGTAAGTGAGTGGACTATAATTAAGCTATGAAATTTGAACTCCAGGCACCTTATAAACCGACCGGTGATCAACCGCAAGCGATTGCCGAATTAGTAGATGGCATCCAAAAAGGTTACCGTCATCAGGTGTTGCTCGGTGCGACCGGTACCGGCAAGACTTTTACCGTTGCCAATGTCATTCAACAGCTACAGTTGCCAACCTTGGTGATGACGCATAATAAAACCTTGGCTGCCCAACTGTATGCCGAGTATAAGGATTTTTTCCCGAAAAACGCGGTGGAGTATTTTGTTTCTTATTACGATTATTACCAGCCGGAAGCTTACATCCCTAGACGGGATCTTTATATTGAAAAAGAAACCCTGATAAATGAGGAAATTGACCGTCTGCGTCTGGCTGCGACTACAGCACTAATGTCGAGGCAGGATGTCATTATCGTGGCTTCAGTTTCGGCGATTTATGGTTTGGGTGACCCTGAGCTGTATAAAGCGAGCGTCCTGCATGTTGAAAAGGATAGCCTGTATCGCCGCAATGTTTTGTTGCGGCAATTGGTGGATATCCAATATCAACGCAATGACTTTGACATTAAACCCGGTATTTTTAGAGTACGCGGAGATACCTTGGAGATTTTGCCAGCCTATTCTGAAAAAGAAGTTATCCGCGTCAATTTCTTTGGCGATGAAATCGAAAACATTTCACGCCTGCACGCTGTGACCGGTGAGCTGATTGAGCGTGTGGATGCCATTGATATTTACCCTGCGAAGCACTATGTCACCGAAGACAAGCGTATGGAAAAATCCTTGGCAGATATAGAAGAGGAACTCGAACTCCGCCTGAAATTCTTAAAGGATAAGGGCATGGACCTGGAAGCCTATCGCCTGGAGCAGCGCACACGCTATGACCTGGAAATGCTGCGTGAGGTGGGGCATTGCGCCGGCATTGAGAACTACTCGCGCCATTTTGATCAGCGGGAGCCGGGCACCGCGCCATGGACTTTGCTCGACTTTATGCCGTCTGAATACCTGATGGTACTGGACGAGTCGCATATGATGATGCCCCAAATCCGGGGTATGTATAACGGTGACCGCGCGCGTAAGGAAGTTTTGGTGGATTACGGTTTCCGCTTGCCCTCGGCTTTAGACAACCGACCCCTAAAGTTCCCCGAATTTGAACAGATGATGGGCATCACGCTTTACACCAGTGCCACACCGGGACCCTATGAGATGGAAAAACAGGAGCAGGTGGTCGAGCAAATCATCCGTCCGACTGGTTTGCTGGATCCAAAGATTAGCGTGCGTCCGACGCGTGGTCAAGTGGATGACCTGATTGTTGAACTGCGCAAGCGGGTTGAAAAGGGTGAACGCGCGTTGGTGACGACATTGACCAAACGTATGGCTGAGGATATGTCAGACTACCTCAAGGAAGCCGGTTTCAAGGTGCATTATCTGCACTCTGAGATAGAGACTTTCGAGCGGGTGGCCATTCTGCGCGACTTGCGTAAAGGTGTTTACGACGTGGTCGTAGGTATTAATCTTTTGAGAGAGGGCTTGGATCTGCCGGAAGTTTCGCTGGTGGCAATATTGGATGCGGATAAAGAAGGCTTTTTGCGTTCGACCACAGCGTTGGTGCAGATTTTTGGTCGTGCAGCCAGGCATATCAATGGGGAAGTCATCCTTTACGCCGATAAGATGACCGATTCGATGAAACGGGCGATTGATGAAACCACCCGTCGCCGTGCCAAACAGGAAGCCTATAATACGGAAC
>CAZUZM010000031.1:0-16753 GCA_964624615.1 uncultured Anaerolineaceae bacterium | reverse complement strand
ACGAAGGACTATTATATGCATATCCCCTAAAGAGTCAAGGGCTTTTTTGACCAATATTGGACCAATTTCACCCCAATTGGACCTTTTCTCGCATTTTTACCCTTTTTCTCATGCTTTTCACCATTATTCCCCTACGCCTTGAAGCCTTTTTCACATTAAACACCAAACCCGCCATCACAGCGGGTTTGGAATTGTTTCGTTTTTAGTCTAAAACCTAGCCAGGATACTCTCTTAAGACCTTTGCCAGGCGTTTAATGCCTTCATTGATCTCATCATCTTCCAAGGCACAGAAAGGCAAGCGCACAAACTGATCGCCACCTTCCATATAAAAGCCCCTGCCATCGGTTAGGTTAAGGCCATTCTCTTTACCCAGTTTCAAGAGCACATCCATATCAATGGGCTTGTTGACAAAAGCGCCAATAAAGAAACCGCCATCCGGCACGGTCCATTCACACAGACCAGTCAGTTCTTTTGCCATGGCATCCGCCATCACGTCGCGGCGGTGGCCATACAACTTGCGCAGCTCGTCCAATTGTTCTTCCAACCAGCCACGTTCGCAAAATTCATAAACAATCGCCTGGTCAACATAACTGGAGTTGATATACGTATCTTCAGCAATCTTCAAAGTCTGAGCCACAAGTTCTTCTGGCAGAATCATCAAACCCACGCGCAAGCCAGGGGCAATCAGCTTACTGAAGGAAGTCATCAGCAAGGTGATATCGGGCGCCATTTCCCAACAGGAAGGAATCGAGGTGCCGCTATAGCGCAATTGGCGGTAGGGCAAATCCTCAATAATGCGGAAGCCGTGCTCACGCGCCAGTTTGACCAATTCTTCGCGCTTAGCCAAAGGCATCATGCTGCCGGTGGGGTTCTGGAAGTCAGAGACCACATAGAAGAAGTCGAGCTTCTCGCCACGGGCTAAAGCTTCTTTGAGCGGGCCAAAATCCAAGCCGTCTTTTTTGATGGGGCAAGGAATAAGCTTCGCCTGAGCGCGCTTGAGTTGGGTCACGGTGCGATCATAGGTTGGTTCTTCAATCGCCACGGTTAAAGAGCCCATGGGGAAGGAACGTAAAACATGGTCCAAAACACACAAAGAACCTGTGCCAATAATCACGCGTCCGGCGTCAACATTATATCGTTCGGCCACCCATTCACGCAGGGCGGGAAAACCTGCCGCTTTGGCATACTGCAAAATCTTGGCAGGATAATCCTGCAAGGCACTTTGCGCGCAGGCTTGCAGCCTGTCGGTCGCAAAACTTTGAGTTGGGGGAACGCCACGAGTGAGGGCAATGATATTCGTCATACAGCAAACAATCTCCTTTGTAGCTTTGTTTTTGATGCCCTAATGGTAGCACGATTCTAAAAAGAATGTTGTATTCTTAAGGTAATCTACATATATGATAAGTGCTCAAAAACGCTTGGTTATGAGATGTTTAATGCTGCTAGTTACTTATAAATGGGACGAAGCACGGGTCCGGCTTCTTGTCGGAGTCGCGGGACATGCAAAGAGTTTGTGAAGGGCGACTGTGGTGGCCGGCAGCCTGGTCCTCAGTCACTGCTTTCAATCGGAACAGAAACCCATTTTGCATCCCCTCGGCAATCCAAATGCCAGAAGCGAACGACTCATAGAGCTTGTGGTTATAATCATAATTGATTGTAAAAATGTAACTCTTGCCATCCATTTCCGTTTTACCAATCAGATTATCATCTCCGGTCTCAAATTCAATTTTGGTTTCAAGCAGCCTACCGTTGCTCTCGAACCATAAAGCCCATTTGCCTTTCCAATAGGAGTAGAACGCTTCTTTACTGCCCATTCTGGGAGCAGCTGTATCAGCCGGATTTGGCGTCCCTTCAATTGCCGGTGTTTGCGTCTCAGCGCCGCTTGAACTAAGCGTGCCCGTGGGGCTATCTGTCAGTTCAGCAGTTTGTTCTGATGTAATCTCCTCGGTTTGAAGCGGCTCTTGATTTTCTTGACCAGGCTCTTCTGTTGACTCCGTGTCAAAATGCAAAGCATAAGGATCCACCAACTGGCTTTGCCCAACTTCATAAGTCGCCTTAAACCCACCAAAGGAAACATCTGGAAGCTGGCGCGCGCAACCGCCAAGAATTAGTATGAGCGCACATAACACACATCCCAACCGCAACATACGAGCATAATCTTTCATAACTCTATTTTACTTCACATTCAGAAGGTTCATTTCCAGAGCCTTTTCAATGCCACAAGATACTTAAAGCCCGCACAGGTATCAAATTAGACAAAATCCAGCCTATTCTCTGATGTATAATAAACGCGTTATATTAAAGAAGAGGTACAGTTATGAAACAAGGCTTAGATTTCCAGGAAATCATTTTTAAACTCCAAACCTATTGGGCGGGTCAAGGCTGCCTGATATGGCAACCCTATTACTCCCAGGTCGGCGCCGGCACCATGAACCCTGCCACCTTCCTGCGCGTGTTAGGTCCCGAGCCCTGGAAGGTCGCCTATCTTGAACCATCGGTGCGTCCTGATGATGGCCGCTATGGTGTCAACCCCAACCGCTTGCAGCAATTCTTCCAATACCAGGTTATCCTCAAGCCCGATCCGGGGAACCCCCAAGAGCTTTACCTCAACTCGCTCTTAGCGCTGGGCATTGACCCTGCCCAACACGACATCCGCTTTGTGGAAGACAACTGGGAATCCCCTGCCCTGAGCGCTTGGGGTTTGGGCTGGGAAGTTTGGCTGGACGGTCAGGAAATCACCCAATTTACCTACTTCCAACAATCGGGTGGTGTGGCGCTTGAGGTGCCCTCAGTTGAAATCACCTACGGTCTTGAGCGCATTGCCATGACCCTGCAAAACGTGCATCACTTCAAAGATATCCGCTGGAACGGCGAACGGTCTTATGGCGATGTTTATCAGGTGGCTGAGCGCGAACAAAGCACCTATTATTTCGAAACCGCCGATATTCCTCGCCTGCGCGATATGTTCCGCCTGTATGTTGAAGAAGCGGAAAGCTCCCTCGAAAGAGGCTTGGTGCTGCCGGCATATGACAACATCGTCAAATCCTCACACACCTTCAACATTCTTGACTCACGTGGCGCAGTTGGTTTTACCGAACGCCAAGCCCTGTTTGGCAAAATGCGTGAGCTTTCACGCCGGGTTGCCGAAGCCTATACTACCCAACGTGAAGAAATGGGCATGCCTTGGCTCACCGCTCAACAAGCTAAACTGGACCTGGAAGCCAAACCGCTGCCTGTCATCGAAGAAAACCAAGCCGATTTCCTCTTTGAAATCGGCACAGAAGAATTGCCCGTTGCCGATCTTGATAATGCTCTTGACCAACTGGAGCAAAGCTTTAGTAAACTGCTATCAGACAACCGTCTGGCTTACAGCACGCTGGAAGTCATGGGCACCCCACGACGCCTGAGCGTACGGATCAAAGACCTGCAAACCGCCCAAGCTGACCGCCAGGTGGAACACAAAGGCCCACCTGCCGACCGAGCTTTTGATGCCGAGGGGAACCCAACCAAAGTTGCCGAAGGCTTCGCACGCGGCAAGGGCGTGGATGTGAGCGCGCTTGAGGTCAAGGACTTCGAAAACGGTCGCTATGTGGTGCTCGCCATGCAAGAGAAAGGAAAGCCAGCCATGGAAATCCTGGCAGAAGCGCTTCCTGACATTTGTGCCGGTATTCATTTCATAAAATCCATGCGCTGGAACAGCAGCAAGGTCAACTTCTCACGTCCCGTGCGCTGGCTGACCGCCCTTTTGGGTGAGCATGTTGTGCCTTTCGGTTTTGCTGGTTTGCAAAGCGATCGCCTGACCCACGGCATGCGCTTTTCAACCGAACCCATCCTAAGCCTTGCGAGCCCAGCCGATTACATACCTTACCTGGAACGTGAAGGCATCATCTTGGATTCTGCCAAGCGCCGTGAGACCATCTGGCAACAGGCCCTAGCCCTGGCAGCTAAAACTGGTGGCAAGCTCGAAGAAGACGAAGCACTGCTTCAAGAACTCACTAACCTGGTAGAACGCCCAACCGCCCTTCTGGGTAGTTTCGAACGCCGCTATCTTGAAAACCTGCCTCCTGAGGTTCTCATCGCCGTAATGAAGAAGCACCAACGCTACTTCCCTGTGTTGGATGCTGAAGGCAGCCTTAGCCCGCATTTCATCATCGTTCGCAATGGTGACGAAGAAAACGCAGACATCGTCGTGGACGGCAACCTGCAGGTTATTTTGGCGCGTTTCGCCGACGCCGAATTCTTTATCAAAGATGATCGCGATAAACCGCTTGCTGAATTCGTGTCGGCATTGGCGCAACTCACCTTCCAAAAAGAGTTGGGTTCGATGTTGGAAAAAACCAAACGCATCGAGAGCTTAAGCGCGCGAATCGCTGAAAATTTGGGCCTGAGCGCAGACGCGCAAAAGACGACCCAACGTATAGCCACCCTGTGTAAAGCCGATTTAGCCACGCAAATGGTCGTTGAAATGACCGCCCTGCAAGGTGTTATGGGCCGCTATTATGCGCGCAAGTCCGGGGAAGATGAAGCCGTGGCTGAAGGTATTTTTGAGCATTACTTACCCCGCAGCGCGGATGACATTCTGCCCAGCCAGATGCCTGCCGCAGTCGTTGGTATCGCCGACCGTCTCGACTCAATCATTGGTCTTTTTGCTGTTGGGTTGGCACCAACCGCCAACAAAGATCCGTTTGCATTACGCCGCGCCGCACTGGGCTTGAACCAAATTCTCATTGGTTTGGATATCGACTTTGACCTACAAGAAGCCTTGCAATTGGCTGCTCAGAACTATGAGATGACGATTGACGAACAAATCTTGCAAAGTGCACTCGACTTCATCAAAGGTCGTTTACACGGCGTTTTGCTCGACCAAGGCTACCGCTACGATGTGGTTGAAGCTATCGAACAGGTTCAAGGACACGACCCTGCCAAAGCCAATCGCTACGCTGTCACCCTAAACAACTGGGTGCAAAAACCAGAGTGGGATGACATCCTGCCTGCCTATAGCCGATGCGTGCGCATAACCCGCAACCTGGAAGAAAGCTATCGCATTCAGCCAGAAGGTTTGCTGGACGACTCCGAAAAAGCACTCTATCGTGAAATCGAGGCTTGTAAACCCCAAAGCTTTGCCGAAGGCTTGCAAGCTGTGCAAAAGCTTGTGCCCAGTATCAATACCTTTTTTGACAATGTCCTGGTGATGGCTGATGACGAAAAGGTCCGCCAAAACAGGCTGGCTTTGCTCCAGAAAGTGGTTGCCCTGCTGACGCCTTTTGCGGATCTTTCAAAGCTTGAAGGCTTCTAGAATACCTTAGATTAAACACCAGCGCCGGTCTTAGATAGACCGGCGCTTTGTTTTAAGTCTTATTCTCGACTTTAGGCTTTTGCGCTGGGTGCCAGTTTAGACGCCACGCCAAGGCTAACCACCTGGCGCATCGTTTCAAGGGCATCATCCAACGACTTGCCCAACCAGGTCCCACCAAGTTGCTCACGTCGTTCCAAATTTTCTTCCACAAATTTGCCCATATAAAGCAATCTTGGTTTTGACGGCAGTTTAGCCAACTGAGGCGCAAAATCACGCATCAGGTAGGCAGTTGCTTCTTCGCCTACATACAAACAGATGAACTTTGGCTTGGAAATCAAGGAGTAATCCAGAATGTCATCGACGGGTAAATCGGGACCTAAATATTCCACGGCAAAACCTGCCTGGCGCAACAAAACAGCCAGCATCAAAATATCAAGTTCTTTGGTTTCTTCAGGCCCACAACCGATAAGGGTCAACGCACCTTCGCGCACCACCGGCATATTCATCATCAGGTTAATCAGTTTGCTGCGTATATAAAGGGACGCCACATGCAGCGTTGCCAAGGGGATGTCACCGCGATACCAGGCGTGCTCCAAAAGCGCCACGCTGGGTTGCACAATTTCCTCAAAAATGGTTTGTAGGTCAAAATACTTGCGCGTTTCGTCAATCAACTGTTGTGCGCGTTCCTCATTGTGAGAAATCATCGTGCCAAGGAGCATCTCAGCATAGTCGCGGGCTGGCATGGGTGCTTTTAGGCGGGGCAACTCCGGTTCGACGGTCTGCACACTATCAGGCCATTCGTCCAACTCGCGCATCTCATTGAATTGCTGCACCACTTGGCTGATGCTCATGCCTGAATCCAGGCGGTTCTTGACCCAGAGCAAAAGTTGCACATCACGTTCAGAATACAGGCGATAGCCGTTTTTGAGGCGTGCCGGCTCTAAAAGTTCGTAACGTCTTTCCCATGCCCGTAAGGTGACGGGCTTGATACCCGTGCGGCTCTGTACGGCTTTGATGGTGAAATGCGGGGCGGATGAAAAGCTGCTGATATTGGTCATTGTGAGCTCCTAAGTGGTTCAGAAACAGAGAAGATATGGCTCAAAAAAGTCTGCCGCTCTTCCTGGGTCATAGGGCGGGGTTTTCCGGTTTCCTCGATGGTGATGGTATGCAAGCGTGTGCTGATGTGTCGCCCTTCAAAGAAAAAATGCTCCTGAACAAAGCTGTCATAAGTAATGTAAAAATCTGGTTGGTCAAAAAAGAGATTTCCTAAGCCATAATGAATAAAGCTATCTTGATAAAACTCCATGGCCTTGGCAACATGCGATTGACTGCCGTTGATGATGGCGGGTTTAGCTTCTGCCACGTCACGAAAATCACGCAATTGCAATGATGTGGCTTCCTGAAGATAATCTTCCTGGAATTGGAAAGTCACGATGGGGATATAACCTTCCGCTTTTAATCGGCTCACTTCATCCTTGAGCCATCCAAAATCTTCACACGGAGCCGCCCCGCTGCTGTCTTCTTTGGCCCATGCCATGTCGGGCCCATAGGAATTGCAACCGATAAAAGCCAAGCGATTGCCATTATGTTCAATGAGTAATGGGGCTTTCGCTTCTTGCACGTTCGTTCCACCCGCATACCATTGCATGCCATATTTTTTATAGAGGTCCAGGGTAAAAGGCACAGAATCAACCCGATAGAGCGCGAAAACATCGTTGTTATGGTTACCTGTGAGCTCAATCACATCTGCGCCGAGGTCATCTAAAAGCTTGATGTACTCAGGATTGCTGCAAAAGATAAACCCTTCATAATCCGGGTCTGGAAACTTGCATTCCTCATAAAAAGAAACTTCGTTGCTGATGTGGGTTAGGTCTGCAGCACGCATAAAATCACGAATTTCGGTGCCCGGGAAAAGAACTCCCTCGGTTTCCATAATAAAAGCGGTGTCACGCGCCATGGCGGTTACACCCGACATAAACAAGCTGGTCATCTTTTGGGGGTCACGGTTAGGGGGTGGCAAAACACCTTCCAACCGCGGATCTTCATCAGGCGTTTCATAAACGCAGCCGATAAACACATGCAATGTAAGCGGGTACTTTTCCGGCTCAAAGGTAGCATCCAAGGGCGAGACACCGTCAATGGCGATCACTTTCCACTCCGGCCGCAGCGCCTCAAAAGGTACAATGGCCCAGTTTTCACCCCAGGCATCTGCCACAAGCTTCTTGTTATCTGCTTTGATGGCTTGAAGATTGGACGTGTTCGAAAGATTGACAAGTTTTTTTATAGCGTCAAATTCACCTTCTGGTGTCAAAATCTGCCTGTTTTGCAAATCTTCGCTTTCTAATTTAGAACCCAATAACAGCATGCGCAATTCTGTCAAAGAAATCGAGTCCCGTACAGTAAAAAAGGGAGCAACCAAAGCGTAGGTCCATTGGGTTTTGGCATAAATGTAAGGTGGTCTTTTTACATCATACGGGCTAATGTAATAGTAGGTTTCTTCAGTATTTTCAACCCAAATGGCATTTTCTGGCAGGTGAACCTTTTCAGCCAACGAGGCAGGTAAACCTCTCTGGCTAAATTTGAGTGGCCCAGGTGTAGGGAAGTAGCCAGGCGGAAACTCGGGTGTTTTTCCGGGCTTTATCCTAATTGCCAAAGGCTGAGTTGGTTTGGTGGATTGGGGATCAGCAGGGTTAAAAGCTTGAACTACACCTAGTGTAGCAGTTGGCAGGCTTTCCTCTGTAGGCTGAGTCGGTTTCGCCAGTGTCTGGCATGCACTAAACAAAAGACTTATGACGAAAAATAAACTTGTAATCAAAAACCATTTTTTCGGTTTCAACATCATCTTAATAAGTTCCGGTAGAATGTGATTATAGCTTCGTTCACAGAGCCTGACAATGGATTTGGTCGAAAAAATGACAAATCTTGTAAAAGTTTTGTAAAAGCTATGAGACAGCGTTTTTAGGGGCTATAACCATCCGGCGCGCCACCATATTGATTGAACAGAGCTTCCCATTCTTCAACTTCACCAACGGTCAATTCCTCAAGCGCAGGGTCTTTTTCAGGGTTTTCGGACAATTTTTGCATGAGCTTATCGGCAAAGTCTTCGCTTTTGATGACCGGTACATAGCGTGCGTGCGCCGCGGCATGAATCATGCGGTCTGAGGTAACCAGGCTGTGGTTCCTTGCCTCGCCACCCAATTTATGGATGTGGGCAATGATGGCTTGGTCTGCGCTTTGCCCGGCCGGCACAAAAGTTGCCTTTACCAAACCAAAATTGCGGTCACCGCTTTGGCCCTCGGCAGCTTGGTCAAAAAACACTTTTGCACGGGAGCGAGTCAACCGCAAAAAAGGAATCAATAAGTCAATTAAGGCTTTTTCATCCTCTGGGTCGCTCAATTTTAGACCAGGGATTTTTGGGATAAGGTTATGTCCATCAATAATGTATTGCATGGGTTCATTTTACCTGATTGACTTTGGTTTTCCCATTATAATAACGTAAGAACAAGCCACGGAGGTGTGCTTTGCAAAGTCCTAAATATTATTTCCCGGGTTTTGAGCAAGTCCCATCCAAGCTGGAGGGCGTGATGGTCTTCGCTCCCATTCCAGAAAAAGATGAGGAACAAGTCCGCTCTTATGCCTGCCCTCAATGCGGCGGACATCTTAAGTTTGATGTGAGCCAAGCCGGTATGGCTTGTATTTATTGTGGTTTCACCGCGAAGGTAAACACAACCCAAGTTGGCACTGCCGCCGAAACCTTTGAATTCACGCTTGAAAACGTCAAAGCCTCTGAACAAGAATGGGAAACAGACCGTCAGATGTTGCATTGCGATAACTGTGGCGCGGAATTAAGCTACCCCAAAGGCGCGGTGGCAAGTTCTTGCCCTTATTGCGGCTCTAACAAGGTTAACCTCAGCTTCCCCAAAACGAAGTCCTTGCGGCCCCAGGTTTTGTTACCCTTTAGGGTCACACCTGAAATGCTGAAGCCGCATATCCAATCCTGGTTGGGAAAAGGTTGGATGCATCCCAAAGAGCTCCAATCCATCGCCCAAATGGAAAAGTTGAGCCCCATCTATCTGCCTTACTGGACTTTTAGTGCACAAATTGGCGCGGACTGGAAAGCCGAAGTCGGCCATTATGAGACCGAACGCTATTATGACTCATCCAGCAAATCCTATAAAACACGCCAGGTTTTGCGTTGGCGCTGGGAAAACGGCGCCATCAGCCACCTGTTTAAGGACATCACCGTCAATGGTGTGGACCCCAAACGCCTCAACCACCGCATGCTCAGTAAAATCGAGCCCTTTAACCTGAATGACCTGGTTCTTTTCTCACCTGATTATTTAGTGGGCATGAATGTGCAAGCCTATGAAACGCCCCTGCAAATCGCCTGGGAAACCGCCAAACAAGAGATGCGTAGCACGAGCAAACAGCTTTGCCACACCGATACCGGCAGTAGCCACGTGCGCAATATGAGCATCGATCTCAATTACAACGATGAGCAATGGCGCTATGTCTTGTTACCGGTTTATATCGCCGGCTATAGCTATATGAATCAATACTACACCATGATGCTCAATGGTCAAAACGGCCGTCTGGCAGGCTTAAAGCCGGTTGATTGGAAAAAGGTGCGCACAACCTGCTTATTAGTTGGTTTGCTGCCACTCGTTTTGGTCTTACTTGGGCTGCTCGCATACTTCGTTTTCAAAGACAGCACCGTCCTCTTAATGGGCGGTTTTATCAGCTTTATTGGCTTGATTATTGCGATCAGCCTTTACACCCAAGCCAAAAAAGCGGAGGATATTACATGAGCGATCAAAACGCAGACCAAGTTGCGAGCCACCCCAGAAGCGCCCAAGCCTGTCCGGCATGCCAGCGCGCGTACAGCCTGCCGGCGCATTGGCAGGGCATCGCCTGCCCTTTTTGCCAACAGGCGGCATTGAGTCCCGTTCAAGGGTCCGTGCAAAGCCCGACCATTGAACTTATCGTTCCACCCGGGTTAGACATAACCCGCTTGCAAAGTCAACTTAGGCAATTTGCTAAAGGTGTTCCTTTTGCTGTGTCTGATTTCAACGCCGATCATCTTGCCCAACGGCTGCTTTTGGTCTATTGGCCTATCTGGCTGGCAGACGCAACCCTCAAAGGCGAATGGGATGCCAGCTTTGGCTATGATTACCAGGTCAAATCCGCCCGTGAGCAAATGGGTGGCGGCAGCTGGACCAGCCAAACCGTCATCAAAACCCGGGTAAACGACGAGCCACGCAAGGGTTTCATTGACCGGCATTATGACAACGTCCTCGCGCCTGCATTGAGCACCCACGCCCAAAGACTGAGCCAACTCGGCGAGTATGACCTGCACGCGGTCCATCCCTGGCAACCCACCGACACTGCCCAAATAGCTATCCAACAAGGCCAGCTGTCGCCCAGTGAAGTTGAAGCGCCTGTGAAGCAAGATCTGACGAAACTAGCCTCACTGGACTGTCGCGAAGCTTCCGACGCACAACATACCAAGTCTTTCACCTTTTATGGTGAGTTTTCAGATATGCACTGGACTCAAGGGCTATTGCCCGTGTTTACCAGCTTTTATGAAGACGAGCAGGGTCAACGGCAAGTTGTCGCCATCAATGGGCAGACGGGTAAGGTCTATGGGCGGCGCATGGCGTCCATGAAAAAGGCATGGCTCTTGACTGGCATCTTGTTCGCCCTAAGTCTGATTTTGATGCTCGTGCTATACTTTGCTAAAGTGGATGCTTACCTTTGCTTTGCACCAGCTTTGTTGCTGGCGTGGATTCCACTGGCACAAGCAAGCATCTGGAACAGCAGAGAAAAAGCCAAGCCACCCTTGGCATAAAAAGAAGGTTTTATGATTGTTTACATTGTTGTGCTTGTGTTCTATGCCTTAGGATCCTATCTGGCATTCACCCAAAATGGCTCGGAGCTTTCTCTCTGGATACTGGCTTTTGGGCTTGTGCTGGATGGGGCAATGCTCTTTTTTGATTGGGTCGGGGCTAAACATGCGCCAAGGCTCGGCGAAGGCGACCTGTTTTCCAAGGTGGCACGCTTGATTGCTTTTTTCTTTTGGGGCATTGCATTCTTTTTGCGCATCATTCCCAAAATGGACGGTTTTAGAATCCTGGCGGGGTTAGCCCTAAGCGTTTGGCTGGTCTTTTTTACCCGCTCCCTATTTCTACACTTTAGAAAGATGAGGCATCAATGAGATCTGTTTTCCCATCCCAACATCCTTTGGTAGCGACCAAGCTATCCCTCTTGCGAGAAAAACGCACAGAACCCAAAAAATTCCGTGAACTGGTGCGCGAAATTGCCGCCATGTTAGCTTATGAAGCAACCATGGACTTGGCAATTCAAGAAGCGCCGATAGAGACGCCCCTCGCACCTACAACTGGTAAGAAACTTTTGGAGCGCATTGGCCTCGTTCCTGTCCTGCGAGCAGGATTGGGTATGGTAGAAGGCGTTTGGGAGTTGATGCCCAGTGCGGAAGTGTGGCATATTGGGCTCTACCGCGACGAACGCACGCTGAAGCCCGTTTCTTATTACAACAAACTGCCCATCGAGCCTACTGTATCGGTCTGTCTAATCCTCGACCCCATGTTGGCGACTGGTGGATCTGCCGTAGCAACAGTCGATATCTTGAAAAAATGGGGCGTGAATAAAATCAAATTCATTGGCATCATTGCCGCGCCCGAAGGCATCGAGCGCCTTCACACTGCCCACCCGGATGTTGCCATCCACATCGCGGGCATTGATGAAAAACTCAACGAGCATGCCTATATCTTGCCGGGTCTTGGCGACGCCGGCGATCGCATGTTTGGAACGTAATTAACACCTTTAGGCATCAAATCAAAAAGCTGAGCCCTTTTTCAAGAGATCAGCTTTTTTATTGGTAAGACAGAGCAAATCCTAGGGGGTCATTCTAAGCTCAGTAAAAACACCGTCAACTTGTTTAAAGAAACGGTTCAAAGAAATAAAACTCGCCTCTTCATTCCCCTGCCAGAGCTTCACAAACAATTCATATTCACCATCTTCAACGGCTAATGTCGAAAAAACAGCCTTATAACCCAAATCACGCTCATCCAGCTTTAAGTCCGTAAAGTGCTCAACGAGATCCGGACGGTTGTAAACCTCAGTTTTAACTTCATAATAATAGTCGGCTGCCTTCAAAATAACCGTGATGTGCTTTTCGGTTTCTGTGCTGTGAGAAGGATTAATAGCCCAACCATTGACTTCAACAGCCTTAAAAATACCTTCTGGCGAAGTAAACCTATCAACCCAGGCCTTGACATCATTATTTTGAGCAATAGTATCAGCAGGGTTCTTTTCCATATGAAAACCGGAAATAAACAAGGCAATTTTTGTGGAGAACAAGAGCAAAAGCACCGCAAGCAAAACGAATATCGCTATCACTATGAAGGTGTGTTGTTTTTTCACTATTTTCCTCTTCTATAAGAAGTTCTAAAAGCCACAAACAACATGTTTTCTCTAGGTTTGCACTGTTCTTTTTTTAATTCTTTTTTGCTTTCATCAAGAACATTGTGCGTTCCGAGCCTTGAACCGGTTGTTCATCCACAACAGTGTAATACTCAGAAAAAGCCTGTTTAAAGCCCTCCAAAGTGTAGTCTGGGAAGATATCCAATCGGGAGCTCAAAAGGCGTATGACCTGCGAATCTTGCTTGGGTACAAACTCGATAATCAAGTACTCACCCAGGTCAGCAAAACTTCTGGCAACTTCTTTGAGGGGCACATTATTCGCAATAGCCATGTGATGTATCAAAGCCAAAGCCATGACCAAATCTACGGGGCCACGCGCTCTCAGCGAGTCGCGCTCCTGGTTATGCCATCCAATGGAAGGCGACGGGTTGGTGAGATCCATAATCAAAGGAAGCATAAACTTTTCTTTTTGCTTTTTGACAATGGCATAATTTTGCTGCACGGCACCTGCGTCAATATCAAACGACACCGTTGGAATGCCCAAATCACTGGCACAGCGGCTAAACTCACCAGTATTACCACCCAAATCCCATACTTTAGCTGGGTTTGCTGCTTTGACAAAACTGGTGACCAACGCCCGCTTGGTCTCAAAAGAGCTTTCGGTGTAGTTATTATCCTGGTAATAATCGGTCCATTCCGTATTAATCGTTGGGACATTCAATGCCCGCATGGCTGAAAGCAAACTGTCGATCAAGTTGTAAGTGGCTTGCTTTGAAATCTTTCCTGTGACTTCTTTTTGCGATACCTTTTGGTCAGCATACTTCTGCTGGCTTTTTGCGTGAATATGGATATGCGTTGCCAGCCCAAAGTTAAGTTTGGTGCTTCCAGGTAAAAGTTTTGCAGCCAGGTCCAGAGGGATACCGTCAATATAATCCCGCATAAGATCCAACAAACGTGTATCCGTTTTTGCCATGAGTGCAAGCGGGGCTAAAAAGTGTTGGCAGAATTGTTTGTAGGCAACCCATGGCGTGCCTTCTTGATAAGCCTCAAAAGAAAGCGTGTCAATAAAAATGGGGCGTCCTTCATGAAACTGGATGTTATACGCGCTGGCGTCCTTGAGCGACATGCCAAATTCCAAAGCACGGCGCGCAATTGACAGCGTCAAAATAGCTGCATCTTTGTATTGATTAAAGCACCATTCATAAGGATACGAGATAAACCTCAACTGCGTGGGCTTCAATACCTTATAAGCCGTTTCAGGGTTCGGCGCCATATCAAGCGATAGCTCTTCATGGGCGACTATGGCTTTGGCTTTGCTCAATTGTTGGTATAAGCCGGATGACATCAACAGGTCATAGTCATTTTTATAATGTAAATTGACCTGACGATAAAAAACGCCTTCCTGCTTAAACATAAATCCACTTGGGTCGCGAAAAGATGCATCTAATTTTTCTTGCATTTCAATTACTCCATTTTTCTCAAAGCAAGACACAAAGGTGAGTCAAAAACCCACAGGAATGGCATTGCATAGTATTTTTAGAAGAGGTTGAAATTATTCCTTATCCTCAGCTGGAGGTTCTTGAACTTCAACTTCGGTTGGGTCGATGTCAGTGGGATCTGCCTCTTCTTGATTAGCTTTCTTGCCGGTAAAAAATGCTTTGATGTTACGCCAAAAGACACCAATAGCGACACCTGCGCCCATGACTGCAGCCAATACGATTTGGACAATCAAACTGCCTGATCCTGGGTCTAAGTATTCATTTGGTTTTACTAAAAAAGAGAATAGATGTGTCATTTTTTACCTCGATTTGACAAACTTTACCTTGTTTTTCGATTGTAGATGGTTTATTGAAAACATTCTAACATATAAAGGAAGCTTTGAGGAACTCGCCAGAGTTCATGCCTCAACAAGGAATTACGCAAGACCTATTGCAATGAGCCGGTCGACCTTTCCCATGGGATAATCCGCCAGTTCTTGCGGTAAAACCCACTTGTAGTTCTCGCACTCTCTCACACCGTGAGGTTTATCCAGCGATTCGCCTGTTTTCAAGCGGCACAAAAAGGCATGAAGGGTAATTTTGTAGTGAGTATAGGTATGTTTATAAACCCCTATGGGTTTACCCACATCAATGAGAACACCAAGTTCCTCCAAGATTTCACGTTCCAAGCCTTCTGGCAGACTCGGGTCACTGGCTTCAATGGTTCCACCAGGGAATTCCCACATCCCGCCCAACAAATCACCTTTTGCGCGTTGGGCAATAAGTACCTGCTCTCTGTCCCTTATAACAGCCGCAACAATGACGTAATGAGGGACCCTAGGTTTAGCTTTTCTTTTAGGCAAATCATCCACCAAGCCTTTTTCATGGGCTAAACAAACTGAAACCACCGGACACGTGTCGCAAAGCGGATTACGGGGCGTACATATGGTGGCACCAAGGTCCATCAGAGCCTGGTTATAATCTCCAGGCCGGTCAACAGAAAGTTCTTGCAGTGCAAGAGCCTGCAGGCGAGCCTCGGTATCCTTCTCACCTAAAGGGCTCTCAACCGCAAACAAACGCGCGTAAACCCGGCGAATATTGCCATCCAAGGCAGCCACAGACTTCCCAAAGGCAATCGAAGCAATTGCCGCACCAGTATAAGCGCCAACGCCAGGTAATCTCAACAGCTCTTTCAAATCGGAGGGAATCTTTCCTCCATAGTCAGCGACAATCTTCCTGGCAGTTATGTGCAGGTTTATAGCCCGCCGATAATATCCCAAACCTTCCCACAAGCGTAAAACCGTTTGTTCTTCAGCCTGTGCCAGAACCATGACACTTGGAAACGCCTCTAAAAACCTCAGGTAATATGGCAACACTGTGTCCACCTGGGTTTGTTGTAACATAAATTCTGATACCAAAATATGATAGGGCTGGGGATCAGAACGCCAGGGCAACACCCTGGCGTTTTTATCATACCAATTCAAAAGCAAGGCTTGAAGGCTCACAGCTAAAACTGAAAACCCCCTTTCAAATCGAGCACCTTGATGTTGTAATCGTCCACATAATCAAGAAGTTCATTTTCAAGGTCAATCCATTGACTGGACTCAAACAGGTGCCGTGCTTTGGTAAGCGTGGGCATCGTGCCACCCACCAACATCTGCGGGTGGTCGCCATAAGCGGTCAACCAGGCGTCAGTCAAAACCAAACCCATTTGATTGACTTTGCCGAGATATTCACCCAGCACAAACTCAAAATAAGCTTGTTCGTTACCGCGTTTGAGGTTCCAGGTCAAAACGACTTTAACTGCCATCTTAGAGTGCCATTAGTTTTGGATCCAAAGCGATTACCCGCGTCTCTTCGGTGAAGGAAGTCGCGGTTGCTTTATAGGACTCCATTGTTTCCAATTGCGTAATACCCATTTCCTTGAGGAACTTGCTCAAAGGCTCCAGGGGTAACTTAGAGTGAGGTGTTTCATAGTGCATAGGAATGACGATATTAGGCTCAAACATGCTAATCAGCTCAGCAGCTTTTGAAGCATTCAAGGCTCCGCCCTCACCAACAGGCACTAAAGCGATGTTGATCTGTCCTAGTTCTTCAACTGAGCTTTGTTTGGGGATGTCATTCGCCTGACCGAGGTGCATAATCGTCATATTACCATAGTCATAAACATAAAGCGTGTTACGCATGGTTTTCTTATCCGTCGTGAAGGGGCTGGTTTGAATGCCCGTAATAAAAACGCCACCGCGTTCATATTCACCAGGTCCACTAATCACAAAAGGTTCCGGTTTAATCACACTCACGTTGTTGTGCGCTAAATCATTACAACTAATCGTTGCAATATCGGCTTTGAGCTTCAGCGGGTTGTAGCCAGCAATCTTCGAATCAAAAGGATCAGTAACCACCGTCGCCATACCGCGCTCAACAAAACGAAAACATGAATGTCCATACCAAGTAATTTCCATAAATCCTCCGTGCTTCATAAACCATCAGAAGCACCTTTATTATATCAGCTGAAAGAGGCTCACGAAAGTTTTCC
>CAZUZM010000030.1:12597-17234 GCA_964624615.1 uncultured Anaerolineaceae bacterium | reverse complement strand
AGGCGATTGAACAGCGTGCTTTTTCCAACGTTAGGTCTACCAACGAGTACAATAACAGGTTTTTGCATGTTTCTTCCTTGAAAATCTTGGCCTACTGAGGCCTGATAAATACTTCAATCACTTCTGGCACAATTAAATAACTGATATCCGGATGAGGTAAAACAACCACCGGTTTAATTTGGTGCGTGCCTGGTCGAATGTCAGCCAAATCCATACCAATGGTCAAAGTCTGCACGTTAAGGTCTGCCAACAAATGTGTCGGACCGGTTAAATAGACATCCACACTCGAGACGTTCAGAACGGCAGCCAAGCCCTTGGGTACATTTGTAACGGTAATTGGTACGGAACGAATATTCTTCGTGGTAACAACCGTTTCAATCTCAACCTTCACGGTCACTTTTACATCGCCAACCACTTCCACGCCATCTGGCAAATTAAGCTCCACGACTTCTTCAAAGCTTTCGTTTCGTCCATTAAGGTTGATGGGTTTGGTTTCGATAAAGTCCGGCAATGTCGCAGCGATAGCCTGGTTTTTAGCGTAGATGGTCACAAACTGGGGTGTTATTTCATGCCCTGAAATTTTGAATCCATAAGCGGGTGAACCCAAAGGAATGAGTGACAGGAAAGCATTCTTATAGCCACCTTTTTGCAAAACCGGAATATTAACCGAAATACGTGATGGACTCATCGTAACGCCATCAATAATATTTCCCTGCGCGTCAACCGCTTGCAAGTCAACCTGCTTTGAAAGGTTTGTTGTGACAGTACTCATATCCACGGTGGCTAAAACTTCAACAATTTTTGCAACTCTTGATGCCGCGCCGGTAATTTGCACTCTGGCATGGTCCATCTTTGCCGGGCGCGTTTCAATACCCATAGGGAGATTGCCAGTTTGGTTCATTTTGATGTCAAATCCTTGTGTAACAAGCTTCTCAACCATCAAACGCACCTGTTTGGGATTAAAGTCAACTAATCGGGCAGGTTTGACCCCAATGCTAACCACGGGTTGCATCTCAGCATTACCCTCTTTGAGATCAGAAATATTAATCCTCGCGCTAATCAATTTTAGATCGTTGGCAAGCGTGTTGTGTACCGAGCGTGGGGCTTTAATCGTCACGGTCACATTACTTGCCGACTGATCGGTAATAGTGTATTGTGGATTTTGCCCTAAGATTTCGATGGGAATTGGCCTGCTATACGTGATTTCTTGAGTTGGATCGTTAGAGGTCACAGCAGAAAACCAAACGAAAAAAGCCAAGATCAAGGACATTGCGATGATTGGCATTAGGGCGAGGAATTTCTTTATCCACTTCATGCTGGCTAGCCCTCATTTCCTTCGCGTTTTTTCTTAAAGGTGTCACGCAGGCTTTGTACGAACGATTTCTTGTCTTCTGGACCTTGATTTGTCAAAAAGGCTCTCAAACTATTTCGAAGACGATCCCCATCCAAACGACGAATCAATCGACCCTGTTGGGCAATTGAAATCGTGCCGGTTTCTTCCGAAACCACCACGGCGATAGCATCACTCACTTCACTAATACCCAGCGCGGCACGATGACGCAAACCTAAAGAGCGTTCCACCGAAACATACAGCACGCCACTGCTTGAAAGGGGCATCACACACGAAGCAGCCCTAATACGGTTATCTTCGATAATAACCGCGCCATCATGTAAAGGTGTGTTTGGGTAAAAAATCTGCAATAGAAGCTGAGGTGTCACTTCTGAATCGACCATCACGCCATTTTTATAATACTGGTCAAGGTATTGTTGCCGGCGTATGACAATCAAAGCGCCATGTTTTCGCTCAGAAAGCTGAACAGCAGCTGCCGAAACAGCTTCGATGGTTTTATTGAGTTCTTCAGTCGCGCTTTGGCTACGTTTCGCACCCCAAAAATTCAAACCACTCAACTTTCCCATCCGCCCTAAACCACGTCGAATCTCTGGTGCGAAGATAACCGGAATCGACAATATCAACACGGGGGTAAGGGTGGACACCAACCACGAAAAAGCAGGCAGATTGACCATGGAGGTCAATAAAGTGATAATAATGACCACCACCAAAACACCCCGCATGAGCGTTTGACCTTCGGTATCGCGCAAGAGGTAAAGGAAGATTGCGAAAAAAGCCGCCACAAGCAGAATGTCCAACAAGCTTTCCCATGTAAAGCGTTGCCAGATAAAAAGGAAGTTGCTAATAAATTCCGACATAAGATTTAATCTTTTTCCAGTCTAAAGTATACCCTTATAATAGGCTTTCCGCAGGATTTTAGACCAACCTTGGTCAGTTTAACATTAAGTTATCAAGACTTTCTTTAGAAAATCGCCAAAACAACCCAAAAAGTGCTTATGGCAAGGTCGCTAAGCCGTCCAAAGCAAGTTGCCAATTCGGATGATATTCAAGCGCTTTATTATAGTAAGTGCGGGCTTCTTCGTTTTGACCTAAAGCCACCGCAGCCATTCCCGCCCAATAATAGGTTTCGGGCAATGCTTTGGGCTCACGGCTATTATCCAGCGTTTGTCGCGCAAGGGTCAAGGTGTCCTGATAGCGACCCGCATGATAATAAGCCTGGTAAGGACCAATCTGATACCATGTCATGCGCCAAGGGCGTGCGCCCATATCCAACTGGCTATAAACGCCAAAAGCCATGTCAAAGGCTTGCGAGGCGGCAAGATATTCGCCCATGGCAACCAGAAGTTGACCTTTGCTGTACCAGGCAAAAAAGAGTTCGCGGTCTTTTTCCAGTGGAATGCGAGCTTCAACGGCAGCCAGGCTCAGGCGCAGGTTTTCCGCTTCATCAGCGTTCATGCCCAAACGCGCCATTACATCCGCTTCACGCTCAGCTGGGAAAACAACGATGTAGATTCCATCAAAATGACGCCAATCCAACATCAGTTCATCATAGGTCAAGGCAATCGTGCCTAACAGCGTGTCATTGCTGGTTACTGTTTGGCTAGCATCATTATAGGCGTGGATGATGCTGTAATGCCCCATCCAACCGTCTTTGGGGTCGGTATGGCCTCGCTCTAAAAGCAAGGGATAGCCACCCGATATCAACGCTTTTAAGACTTGCAGATCACCACCATAACGTAAAATGGCTTTCAACTCGCCAGGGCGTGCGTTGACAAAATCACGCATTTCCGAAAGCATGACGTTTCGGTCATGGTCATGCGTGCGCAAGGCAAGGCGCATCGCTTCCTGGTCTGTGGCATCTTTCCAAAAGTTGAGGTTCATCGAAACATTCGCCGGCCCACAGTTATTAAACGTTTGATACTCTAGACCCATGCCCGGGATGACATAGGACTCAGGGACAGGGAAAAGTGTAGGTGTGGCAGTAGGCAGTGCCTTAGTTGGTTCTTCGCTGGCAGTTGGGAAATCCGTTCCCGGCTCTGGCGTTGACTCTACCTTAACAACCGGCGCGCCAGCGGTTTGGGTTTGCCCTATGAAAGCTTCAATCGTGCCCTGTTGGCTGGGATTAAAAACAGAGGCGGTAGGTGGGTTAAGTTTATAGTAAATCTTGTTGTAGAGCGTGTCCACTCGATGGCGGATGGGAGGCAGCTGATAAGCCAACACGGCCAAGCCAACCACCACGAGGAAAAGGACGCCATAAAACCAAGGTTTCTTCCACAAGCTTTTTGGCTTCAAAGTGTTCTTTAAAGAGTCTTTTGATTCAGTCATATGTATTACTTCTTTTAAGTGTTAAGGATTATTTAGGGCTCTACGCCCAAAGCTTTGAGTTCAGCCAACGCTGGCTCCCAGCCTGGGTGATACTGCAAAGCACGTTTGAGTTCAAACGTCGCAGTGCCCACATTGCCTTTTTTAATTTGAGCGCGCGCACTCCATAAGAAAATCTCCGGGAAACCGGGTGCGGAGGCCGTATCAGTCACCGTTTTGTATGCCAGGCTGATAACATCATCATACCGTCCAGTGTGATAATAAGCCTCAAACGGCCCAATTTGGTACCAAAGCATGCGCCAGGGTCGATCATCCAAAGGAAGCCAGCGATAGACGGCAAAAGCCTCATCAAATGCCTTGGCCGCCTCAACATAATCCTTTTTCAGGACTAATAGTTCGCCAATGGTGTGCCAAATGAAGTATTGCTCGTGGCGCTTAGCGGTTTGCAGGCGCGTCTTGAACTTTTCCAAGGTATAGTCCAGGTTATAAGCAGCATCCGCATGCTCACCTAACAGGTCCAGGATTTTATCTTTATCTGCAGAGGGAAAAATGAGGATATATGTTCCCGCAAATTCATCCCAGTCAGACTGCAAAAGCTCGTAGCTGCGCCAGATATAGCCATTAAAAGTATCCGGCATATGAACTTCACCACGCGCGTCATCATAAGCGTCCACGACGCTGTAATGCCCCATCCAACCGTCCTCGTTCTTCTCATCCCGATTGATGTATCCACGCTCAACCATGACAGGATAGCCAGCGGCCACAAACTTCTTGAGCAAGTCAATATCACCACCATAGCGCATGAGTGCATCAAGTGGCGTTTGGGTTTGAACGAAATAGATCAATTCCTCAGGGAAAACGTTTAAGTCCTCGAGTTTGGGCTTGATAATTTCCTCGATATCCGTTTGTTCACCCACCCATCCCCAATAACGCATCGCCAATGCCAGGTTAGCAGGGCCACAGG
>CAZUZM010000030.1:0-12497 GCA_964624615.1 uncultured Anaerolineaceae bacterium | reverse complement strand
GCAGGGATTTGATAAAGCGCAATCGCGACCAAGACAAATGCCAATAAGGAGCTGAATACTATCAGCAACACTTTAGCAAACTTTTTTCCCTTTTTTCTTGAAATCTTGTCTTCTTGTTTTATTTCTTCCATAGTCTTGGATTATAACCGAAGCGCCAATGTTTCGAAAACCACGCTTCTATGGAAAATATTAGCGTTTTGTCAAAAAACCAAGCTTGATATGCCATTCCAAGGGATTATATGGTACGATATGGGCTTGTAAGAGGAGTTTATTGAGTTATGCCACTTTATGCTTATAAATGTGAAGCCTGCGATCATCAATTTGATAAGTTTCAGCACTTTGTGGATGATCCATTAAAGGTTTGCCCGGTTTGCCATGAAGAAGCCTTGCGCAAGGTTTACTCACCGGTTGGCATCGTCTTTAAAGGCAAAGGTTTTTATGCGACCGACAACCGCTCACCCAGCGGTATGACCAGCAGCAAATCCAGCAGCGAAACCAGCCCAACCAGCTCGGAAGGTTCTGGCGGCAGCCAAACAGCCGAAACCACCGCGAAAAAGGTCGGCGAAAGCAAAGCCGCATAAGCCACTTGCACTGCAAACCCATGCCATCTTAAGCGCTCCAAGAGCGCTTTTTTGTTAAGCATATTTAATGCCAACCTTAAATCGCCGTGAAATTCACCCCATTTTGTAAATTTACGTTTACAATCATGATGATTAAATTACAGGTGCAGACATTGAATACCTTACAAACACTTCTTTCGAACCCCGCATTAATCATCACCACCATCCTAACTTTAGGCGTTATTTTAGTAAACGGTTGGACCGATGCCCCTAACGCCATTGCCACATGCGTAGGCACGCGCGCCATGAAACCGCGAGACGCCATTATCATGGCCGCCATCGCTAACTTATTCGGCGTTCTGGTGATGACCCTCATCAACACCAATGTCGTGGTGACCATTTCCAACATGGTTGACTTTAGTGGTGATGCCAATGCTGCGCCCATTGCGCTCATGGGTGCCTTAGCCTCCATCGTCATCTGGGCAACTGCAGCCTGGTATTTTGGCATCCCCACCAGCGAAAGCCACGCCCTCATCGCCGGTTTAACCGGTGCAGCTGTTGCCTATCAGGGCAGCTTTAAGGGTGTTAATGGTGCGGAATGGTCAAAAGTGGTGTTAGGTTTGGTGCTTTCCACCGTCATTGGTTTTGGTCTGGGTTGGGCAATTACCAAGCTTATCGAGAAGATTTTTAAGAATGTTGACCGCCGTAAAACCATCACCTTTTTCAAAAACGCCCAAATTGCCGGCGCGGCCTCCATGGCATTTATGCATGGCGCACAGGATGGGCAAAAGTTTATGGGTGTCTTTTTAATCGGTATCTACCTTTCACAAGGCCAAGCCGTGCCCAGTTATTTTGTCATCCCCATTTGGCTCATCATCCTCACCGCGGTCATTATGGGGTTGGGAACCTCAGTCGGCGGACACCGCATCATCAAGTCCGTGGGCATGGACATGGTCAAACTTGAAACCTACCAGGGCTTTAGCGCAGATATTGCTGCTTCGATTGCCTTGCTCATCGCCACCCTGTTCAAAGGCTTACCCGTCTCAACCACCCACACCAAAACCACCGCGGTTATGGGTGTTGGCGCGTCAAGACGCATCCGCTCTGTGAACTGGGGCATCGTCAAGGAAATGGTGCTCGCCTGGGTTCTCACCTTCCCTGGCTGTGGCCTTTTGGGCTACTTGGTAACCAAATTGCTAATGTTGATCTTACTATAGAGGAGCTTATGGCTAAAAAAGACAATAACTACTTCCACATGTTCATCGATATCGCTGAAGACGCCATTACGGCAGCGCGTCAGCTAAACGAAACCATCAATCATTATGATCCGGAAACCATCGAAGAGCAAATGTTAGCCATGCACGAACTGGAGCATGCCGCTGACAAGAAAAAGCATGAGATGATGGAACAATTGGTTGCTGAATTCATCACGCCTATTGAACGCGAAGACATCATCACGCTTTCCTGGGCATTGGATGATGTGATGGACTACATTGAAGAAATTTACCAGCTCTTTTATATGCACAATGTGCAATCCATGCGCGAAGATGCCAAGATCTTTGGAGACCTGATTTGCCGCTGTGCTGAAGCTCTTAAAGCCTGTTTTGATGAGTTTGAGAACTTTAAAAGGTCACAGATCTTGCGCGATAGGCTGATTGAAGTCAACACCGTCGAAGAAATTGCCGATAAGTTGTATATCGATGCCGTTCGCCGCCTGCACATCGAAGAACTGGACGCCAGCAAGGTTCACACCTGGTCTGTGCTCTACCTGCAACTCGAACGCACCATCGACCGCATTGAGCAAGTCGCCGATACCATCGAACAAGTGATTATGAAGAACGCATAAGCTTGAAACAGTCAGTATAAAAACATCTGATAAAAACTGTTAGCCTCAGCAAATGCTGAGGCTTTTTTCATCTGTTCCGCATGGCGTCTCTATTTAGGTTCCGCATGGCGTCTCGCCGTGCGATTTTCCTACCTGTTCCGCATAGCATCTCGCCGTGCGATTTCCCTACCTGTTCCGCATGGCGTCTCGCCATGCAATTCATCCCCGAGGCATCCCGCCGAGGTCTACATCCCAAAACCTAACGCAAATAGGGGTTGTGTTCCTTTTCCCAGCCCACACTCGTCACTGGGCCATGTCCCGGCACCAGAATAGTTTCATCAGGCAAGGTAAAAACCTGTTCACGAATCGACTGAGTTAAAAGACGGTAATCGCCGCCTTCAAAATCCCAACGACCAATACCTTCCCTAAAAATGACGTCACCTACAATTGCGATTCCAGCGTCAGGAAGATAGAAAATAACCGACCCCGGTGCATGTCCCGGCGCGAAGCGCGCTTCAGCAATCAGACCACCTTCTACCACCCCTTTAAAGCCCAGTTTCTCACCGTGTTCGATGAAACGCGTTGGCTTTGGAAAAGCTTCAAGCCGCATCCCATAAAAGGATGAGCCCTGCTTCAAAACCATCTGATAAGCCTCTTCGCTCATCAACACATCCACCGGTTCTGGCAAAGCGCGTATGAGTGCCGGCACGCCTGCCGTATGGTCGGCATGTCCATGTGTAATCCAAACTTGGTCGATGGTCAAACCCTCATCTTTAGCCCATTCCACCAATGGTTCAGGTTCAAAGCTAGGGTCCACCACTATCACCCTGCGATTATCTTCATCAATAATCACCACGGCATTGGTTTCCAGTGGACCCAGTGACATTTGTCTGAGGCTTAATTTCATTATCTCGTCATCCTTTCAAACGTTTCAGCGTTTGGATTACCAAAACTTTTCCAAAGGCAAGACCTCGCGTGGCAGGTCGCTTAGGCTCAAGAGCCCTTCCGCGGTCACCACGACATCGTCCTCGATACGCACGCCGGCGTCATCGGTGAGATAAATGCCTGGCTCAATGGTAAAGACCATACCTTCTTCCAAAACGACCTCGCCACCTGGCAAAATCCAAGGCGCTTCGTGAGCTTCCATGCCCAAGCCATGACCGGTGCGATGGATAAACCGCTCGCCATAGCCACCTTTTTCAATCACATCCCGAGCCAGTTTGTCAATATCACCCGTGGTCATGCCCGGTTTACCGCCCATGCGTCCCGCAGTATTCGCCTTCAGCACCAAGTCCGCAATTAAGCGCATTTCTTCACTGACCTCACCACAGCTAAAGGTGCGCGTGATGTCTGAGAAGTAATGATCAAACCCAGCACCCCAGTCAATCAACAAAAAGTCACCTTCCTGTAGAGCACGATCAGTAGGTGAAGCATGCGGGTTGGCGGTATTGGGGCCTGTAGACACAATCGGTGAGAAGGGCAATTCAGGGTCAGAACCCGCACGGTAAAGCTGCACCATCAATTCGGAAGCAATTTGTTTTTCAGTTTGTCCGGGCCGCACCGTCTTGAGCGTCTCCAGCAAGGCAGTTTGAGCGATCTCTGCCGCACGCCTTATTTTCTTTAGTTCGGTGATGTCTTTTCGCAGGCGCAATGGCGCAATAGCAGCAGACCCATCCACAAATTGAGCCTGTGGCAGTGCCGCTTGCAAAAGGTTCATCTCCAAAAACCTTACGCGCGTCGGTTCTACGCCTATGCGCATCTTTTTAGCGCTCACATCAGCCAACGCCTCAGTAAACACAACGGGCCAAGTTTCAGCAAGGTCTCCAAAAATGTTTACTTTTACCTCAAAAGGCAAGTCAGCCACCTTGGCACGCTCCAGCTCAGGCAAGATAATCTGCGCCTGCCCATCCTGCCAAAACATTGCCACAACCGGCCGTTCCATCAAGTGAAAATCCAAACCGGTGAGGTGGTTCAGGCTAGGCCCTGGGTTTAAAACAATCGCATCCAATTGCTGTTCTTTTAATAAACCAACCAAGTGATGAATATGTTGTTTCATAAGACCGTCCGTTTTCTTTTAGTATACCCTTTGGACCCCTTAGGCTCAATAACCCGTTTCACAGAAAAAAAAAGCACCTGGTGTTAGCCAAGCGCTTCTTTATTTATAAACACAAGATGTTCTTACAAATCGTTCAAAATACGCTTTCGGAGGTCTTGGAATTCCTGGTCATTAATCAACTTTTGCGCATAGAGCCTTTCAAGTTCCTCCAGTCGATTGCTCAGCGCTTTTTCACCTTGAGTCGCTAGTGGAGCCTGATCCGGTATTACAGGTTCAGTTGGAGGCGGTGGCGGCGACGCGGGATATTGTTGAGGTGATGGCGCAGGAAAATTCTCGGGCGGCGGAGCCACAGGATGTGCTTGAGATGGCGATGGCGGAACAGGATAACCTTGCGGTGGATAGGGTGGGACAGGGGAAGCTAGAGGTACCATAACCTCTTGTTGCCTTTTGTCTTTATAAAGCACCAGATAAGCAAAGAACTTGGCAAGAAACAAGGTCAGGAACACAATAGCCCAAATTGTGGATAGCAAAAACAGAAATAATGGGAGGATTAAGGCGAGGGTTAGAACAAACTCGATAACCAAAAGCACCAGAGTACTTTTTTTAGCCAGGTGCAAAAAAAGGGCAATCGCATTGATCAAAGCAAGAACCATCAATAGGATTAGAAAGTAAATATTAAGCAACCTACTACCTAAACCAAAGATAAGCTTATCGTTAAAGATGCCTAAATAAGCGTAGCAAGCCGTAAATAGCAAAAGAACAACGGTCATCAAGTTGGTTTGGGACTTATGATCTTTTAGTACAGATAAGATTATCAACAGCAAGGCAATAATTGGTAATAGAACCAAAACTGCCTTAAAAGTAACTAAACTTTGAAAAACAAAAGCAAGAATGCTGAGAACGGCAAAGACAATACTGGAAATTCTAAGACCTAAAAACTTATGTCTTACTTGCGTGACCTCGGTGGGTGTTTTCATTTTTTTCCGCCTTTTTGTTACGCCAAAGGATAAACTCCCGCAGCACGATTGCAATCACAATCAATGCCATAAGCCCACCAAGCATCATAATGCCACTAACGTTCTCCACTGGCAGGGGTTCGATCATTAAATCAGGATCAACAAAACCACCTGTCTTGTGAACAAAAGTTTTTGTAATAGAAATCGCGGTGGCTTGAATTTCAGCTTGAGGACTCATGATCGGATGGATTGAAATTGCGACTATCACCAAGATAAGGGTTATCAAACCAAGTGCCACTATGGTGGCAATAAAGCCAGAATGGGATTGACTGGACTTTTTAGCCTGTGTGGCTTTTGTTTTATCAAGTTTTGACTTTGTATTAGAATCCATCGTACTCAAAGTTTTCTTACCCTTCTCAATAGTGTTTTGACCGGTATCTTTATAATACGGTTAATTAAGAATTTGACTATTTCAAGGCTTCAATGGCAGCCTCAACCGCTTTTTCAACACTTGCGTTATCGCGAATAATCATCAACGTTGCATTTCGCAGAATGGGACCCAGGCTATTGATAGTCTCGTCACGCGGATAAAGCCGCGCCACATTCATAATTTTTTCCAATGTAGGTTTCAAATTTTGATTGGTCCAGGCGCCTAACGCCGTTGGCCTTGCTGGCACATAACCCAAAGCCTCACTCCATTGCGCCAGGAAAGCAGGTTCTGTTAAATCTTGAATCAACAACAATCCCAAGGCTTGCTGTGCTTCATCCGCATTGGTCAACGCCAAAGCCCAAGACTCGCTCAAGGTGAACGTGGGTTGGGCAAAAGCCGGTTCTGGATATCCGCTGGCATCACTCACGAGCGCTTTTAAAACAACGCTCGCAGGCATTGCAGCCGTATCCAGTTGCCATTCGCTAAATGTCTGCCACACCGCGCCTGCGGTTTGCATGCTTGGCACGGCACTATGCAGATGACGCGTGTTTACCAAATCTTTAAGGGCTTGAAATGCCTTCCTAAGGGGCTCTTCTTGCAGAATGAGATGGTTCTGTGCGTCACGCATTTCGCCCTCAGCCGCCAAATAGAGCAAGAGCACAAAACGCCCTTGCGAATCATCCGCAGCAAAGCCAAACCGCCCAAAGTTTTTGTGCAACTCAAACCAATCATTCCCTGGATTCAACTGCGAAGTGCTTCGATAAGCCAAAACCATCGGGTCACCCAGCAAACCCAAGCCATAGCTTACGCCGTCATAATTCACCGTTTCCCGGGCAAAATTGTACCAATCCATGCCACTAGCCAAACCGGCTAATTCATCATTGGTAAAAACCAAACCACGAGAATAAGCAGCATCCAGTTCTTGCTTACGCAAAATGACCACGCCAGGTAAGTTTTCCGGTGCTCCGCCACTGGTTGCCACTAAGGACTCAATTAAATTACTATTACCAGATGGGTTCTTGAGACGCACGCTAAGCTCAAGGCGATTATTTTGGGCGAAGCGATCCAGTCGCTCTTTTAATAGCTTTGCGGCAGGATTATCTGCTTCTGGATTAAACTCAGGTGGTAACCAAACCACAAAACGCGTTTGACGCGGTTCAGAAGTTGGTGTCGGCGTTTCTACTGATTTTGTTGCCGTCGGCTCCTGGCTAGGCGTTGGGCTGGGCAATAACGGCGTTTTTGTTGGCACACCGGCTGGCTCATCCCAAGGGAAGTTCAGTCCCTTAATGGTCTCACAGCCAGCCAAAACCAAAAACACCAATGCCATTAGCACCAGGGTAAATGTTTTTAGCCAGCTGTGAGTCTTCATTTTCATAGCCTAATTATAACGTGCTTGGCTTCAGCCTAAAAAAGGTCTTTAGACTAGTGCTCACCCAGTTCAATTTTGTTGTTCAGCAAACCCGCCAGCAGCTTAACCGAGTTTTCGACGTCATCGCGGTCAACCATTTCGCTGGGTGTGTGAATATAGCGACTACCGATAGAAAGGCAGCCCGCTGGCACACCTTCACGAGTCATTTGAATGGCACGACCGTCCGTGCCACCAAAGGTCAGCACTTCCATTTGATAGGGCAAACCTTGTGCTTTTGCTTCGTTGATCATCCAATTGACCACGCGCGGATCAGCAATAAAGGAGCTATCACGCACCTTGATGGCAGGGCCATTACCAAGCTCGACATTGAGTTTGAAGCCCTTGGGTGTATCACCCACACCGGTCACGTCCACGGCGATGCCCACTTCTGGGTTCACGCCATAAGCAGCGGTTGTCGCGCCGCGAATGCCAACTTCTTCTTGTACACTAAAGACAAAGTAAATCTCATTAGGACTGGTTTTCTTGACTAACTTCATCGCTTCAATAGCGATAGCAGCTGCCAAACGATCATCCATTGACTTAGCCACCAGACGTTTGCCCAGATCCAGGAAAGGACGCTCGAAGCCACACACATCGCCAACCTTTACGGGGCAATCCTTCAAGGATGTTGCGCCGGTATCAATGTACATTTTGTCAAGTGTCGGCATCTTGCCTGGTTCCAGGGATTCCAAGCCAATCACGCCACGCGTGCCATCCATAAAGATCACACGGTTGCCCAGGCAAGTGAGGGGGCTAACGCCACCGACCGCCAAAAAGCGTGCAAAACCTTTTTCGTCCACATGGGTGACCATCAAACCAATTTCGTCAATATGTGCCGAAACCATCACACGCATACCGCCAGCTTTCTTGGTGCCGACGCGAACAATCAGGTTACCCAATGCATCTGTGCGGATTTCATCAGCATAACCTTTAATTTCTTCACGTACTGCAGCGCGAATGAGGTGTTCCTGGCCAGAAGGACCAGGCGTTTCGACCAATCGTTTAATCAATTCAACTAAGTTATCTTTTTTCTTTTCTGCCATTGTTTACTCCTGTCTCAAGAGGATGTTTTTATCCAAGCGCGCCAAAGCGGCGTGTAGTAGTTTTAAGGTATTCAACTCATCATCAATGCGCGCCATACCAGCAGCACTGTGAGCATAGCGTCCAGGCACAGAAACCGAGACACTCGGCACGCCTTCACGCACACGGTGAATTGCGCCAGCATCGGTACCACCCGGAGCGGGTTGGCGGAATTGCCAGGGGATGTTTTCAGCTTTGGCGGTATCCACCAGCCAATCTACCAAGCGTCGATCAGCAATCGTTGCGCCGTCCATGAGGTAAATCGCCGGCCCGCCATCCAAATGGGTGCGGTAAAGGCTGTTATCCTCACCGTGATAATCCGGCAAGTCCAAAGCCGGCGTTGAGTCAATGGCAATACCGATATCGGGGTTCATTGTAAACGCAGCTACTTTAGCACCACGCAGTCCGACTTCTTCTTGTACGGTAAAAGCTGCCAAAAGGTCAATGTTTTCCGGGGCATTTTTCACCAGCTGAATCAGGTTATAAACACCTAAACGATTATCCAAAGCTTTGGAACAAATTGTGGGACCCATCACCTGCAACTTGGTTGCAAATGTGGCACGATCGCCGGGTTTCGCCTTTGAAGCACCACCGGGGCCAAGATCAATGCGTAATTGGCTTACAGTGAGGGCTTGTTTGCGTTCTGCGGGCGTCGTCAAGTGGATTGCTTTAGCACCAATGATGCCCGGCACGTGATCGCGGCCAACGATGACTTGCTTGCCAACCAGTTGGCGGGGGTCAATGCCACCCACCGTGCGGAACTCGAAGATGCCTTTGCCATCATCATTGATGAGCATAAAGCCGACTTCGTCCATGTGTGCGGCAACCATCACGCGCAAATTATCCTTGCCTTTACCTTTTTTGGTCACCAGCAAGTTACCCAGATGGTCCACGCGCATGTCATCAGCATGGCCTTCCAACTCTTCCATCACAATCTCGCGGATTTCTTGCTCATCGCCCGAGACGGCTAAAGCGTCACACAACTTCTTGAGCAAAGCGAGTTCTTTTTTACCCATTTTGGGGTTAAAGGTCTTTGGGGCTTCCATTTTATTTGCCATGGTCTACTCCCATTTCACAGTATTCATAAAATCGAGGGGCAGCTCGGTGATGAACTCTGCCATCAACCGGCCGGCTCGTTGGATATCTTTGATTGCTACTTGCTCAACGGGTGTGTGCATATAGCGCAGAGGAATGCCAATTTCAACCACAGGAATGCCTTCTTCAGCAACTTGCACGCCATAGGCGTCGGTGCCAGACATACTGGGTGAGAACTCTTTATAAATTGGAATTTCGCAGTCCTTGGCAGTCTTTTCCAGTGCCTTGTAAAGCGCAGGATGTACATTCGCACCCCAGTTGAGAGAAATGCCGCCGCCAAGTTCAAAATTGGTTGTGCCACTGCCACCCGGTCCGGCCGCAAAGGTTACGTCAATCACAATCGCCAAATCAGGTTTTACCTTGATGGGATCCAAGAATCCGCCGATGCAACCGACTTCTTCCTGCACGGTGGCATCTGCAACAACATCCCACTGATGGCGACGCTTAGCTAAAAGCTCCAGCATCACGGTCGTCGCGGCAACAGAAACACGGTTATCCAACGTGTGTCCAGAAATCGTATCACCAGCAAGCTCTTCAGGATTTGTAGCGAAAGAAATCAGGTCACCCACGCGCACCAGTTTTTCAACATCCTTTGGACGTAAGCCGGTATCAACCAGCAGGTAAGTTTGGGCGAGGGGTCCGGTCCCGGCTTCTTCGGGTAGAAGATGTTGGGGCGGCATAACCACTAGGGCGGGTAAGTCTTTTGGCTCAGCACCTTTGGTGGCATGCACCAGCACAGGTTGACCCGGCAAAATGCGTGGGTCAACGCCACCTACCTGGGTGAAGCGCAAGAAACCATGATCAATGGCGGTCACCATCAAGCCGATGGCGTCCATATGAGCAGCAATCATTACGGTTGGTCTGGGGTCGGGGCCTTCGCCACGCTTGAGCGCGAGCAGGCTACCCAGATTGCTTTGCGTCAATTCGTCGCTTAGCGGCTCCCATGCCTTGGCTATAATGTCACGGATGGGTCTTTCATAGCCGCTTAAGCCAGGCGCAGAGAGCATGTCTTTGATGAAGGGTATCAATTCGAAGGTCATAGGCATCTCTTTCTAAAGTTTTTTGTTCTTAAGGTTTGTCCGATTCCGCTGTCGGATCCGGGTCTTCAGTAGGAACTTCAGTCGGAATCGGTGGATCTGTTGATGTGGGTGTTACTGTCGCTTCTTCTGTTGGAGTCGGCGTTTCGGTTGGTGTTTCTGTTGGTGTTTCGGTTGGCGTTGTCGTCTGAGTTGGTGTCACGGTAGAGGTTCGCGTCAGATATTCTGTGAGTGTGATCGTGGGTGTAGAGGTGTCCTGAGCTGGCAAACCCTGCGTAATAGCAGGCGTTGATGTTGCTTGCCCAGGCTGGCGATTGAGGCGCAAAAGCACAAAACCCAACACATAACAAGGAATTGTAATAAGGATGAGAATAATCAGTAAATAGCGTGTTCTTATCTGTTTTGACTGCTCGTCCAAAGCCGCGCCTCCACTTAGACAACACTTATCGTCCAGCAGTTAATGATACCACTTCACAAGCGTATTGCCCAAAAAATCACTACCACAGCTTACAAATCGATGCGAGATGCTTAATAATTCACTTTCTTAACTTTCATTTTTGATTACAAGCATCGGGTTAAAAACCTGTTTGAAAATTTTCATTCCATACTCCGATTAATAAGAAACATTTAGGATATAATTACGTGAAGGAATAATTCCAAGGAGTTAAAAATGGCCGGTAAAGATAAAGTCCAAAAAGAAGACCGCAAAAAATCAAAACTGACGATCAAAGAAAAACGTAAAGCCAAGGACGAAAAGAAAAAGTCTGGCTCCATCAACACCACCAAGTAGTCGTTTAATTTGCCCTGCTTCGCAGGGCATTTTTTTTATCAGATCAAGGAGTTAAAATGGCAAAATCATGTCTAAACTGTGGTAATAGCAATGAAGACCACCAAAATTTCTGCACCAACTGTGGAAATCCCTTAGCCCAACCGGCGCCGCCTGCACCTGAGATGGCCGCCGGCTTCGTCCCCGTTGTCGATCCTCAACCCGTAGCGCCTCCGCCACCCCCTCCTCCTCCACCAGCTGGCGAGTGGCAAACTGCACCAACCCCGCCACCAATGCCCACGTCCGAATGGCAAAGCGCCCCCACGCCACCCCCACCACCAGCCGGCGAATGGCAAGCGCCACAACCGCCGCCTCCTGGACAATACCAACAAGGCTATCAGGCGCCTCCGACTCAGGCTCCCATTTTCAATAGCCAACAAGCCAAAACAGAATTCAATAAATTCAAAGGCCTGTTTATGGAGATGCTCAATGCCCACAAGGCAGACGGCGAAAACGCAGCCCAAGAAGGTGAAATTCCCCCACGCAAATACCCTGCCCTGAAGCTTTTCATGAATATCTACCGCATCATAGCATGGATCTTTGCAGGCATCCTTTTGCTAAGCGGCATCATAACCTTCTTTGGCAACATCTTCACGCGATACTGGTATCGTGGACTTATCGCGCTGCCTGTGGGAGTCCTGCTTGCTTTCCTGGCACTAGCTTCAGTCTATGCCATGTTAGACATCGTGAGACTCTATATCAATATCGAAGACAACACGCGCCGCACGGCAAACAAGTAAACACATCGTCAACTATCAGGGCTGCATTGCTGCAGCCCTTTTTCTAAAAAAATAAAAGAATGCGAAAAAGCAAAAAACAACCTATCAATATCTTTGCTTGCGTTTGATGTGCAAACCTTTGTAGCCTAAGCTATCCAGTCCATGCCAAGGATTGTTCCAACAGTTAAGTTTCAGACCTATCTACGAAAACTGTGATAAAATAGAGGTAATTCGGACTTGACAACACCTACCAATCGAGGTTAGAATATCAAGTCTTGATGGCTGGATGGAAACGGGCCTGTAGCGCAGTTGGGAGCGCGCTTCAATCGCACTGAAGAGGTCGAGGGTTCGACTCCCTCCAGGTCCACTAAGTTGGACGGTAAATTAACAACCGAGATTAAGGGCCCATGGCGCAGTTGGGAGCGCGTCTCAATGGCATTGAGAAGGCCGAGAGTTCGAATCTCTCTGGGTCCACTACAAAAAGAGTCCGCAAGGGCTCTTTTTC
>CAZUZM010000029.1:0-17502 GCA_964624615.1 uncultured Anaerolineaceae bacterium | reverse complement strand
CCGGGCTGTGTACCGGGCGGTATACGCAGGCTTTGGTCGCCATCAAGCGTGGGAATGGTGATTTCATCTCCTAAGGCGGCTTGCGCCATGTTGATGTCAATATCCAGCAAGATGTCATTGCCGTTACGTCTAAAGAAGGGATGTGGGGCGACTTCCAGCCGGATAAAGAAGTTGCCGTTGGGCCCGCCATTGGCACCGGGTTGGCCTTCACCAATCAAGCGCACATGGTTACCATCATCCACACCGGCAGGGATTTTGACATTTAGGGTGACGTTTTTGCGTTCGAGCCCTGTGCCACTGCAGGTATGGCAAGGTGTTTCGACCATTTCTCCACGCCCACGACAAGTGGGACAGGTGGTCACCTGAACCATCGAGCCAAGAAAGGTTTGGTGCATTTGACGGATCTCACCCGAACCGTGGCAGGTTTGGCAAGAAACCACATTGGTGCCGGGTTCGGCACCGTTGCCGCCACAGGTGCTGCAGCGTTCGTGACGATTAACCGAGACCTCTTTATCCACACCAAAAACAGCCTCTTCAAAGCTGAGTTTCAAACGTGTGCTCAGGTCATCGCCGCGGCGCGGCGCGTTGGCAGCGCGGGCACCACGCGAACCGAAACCATCAAAGCCACCCATGCCGAAACCGAAAAGCAAGTCTAATAAGTCGCTCAGTCCCACGTCGGCATAGTTAGGCATGCCGGTAGTGTTGACGCCTTGGTGGCCAAAACGGTCATAAGCGGAGCGCTTTTCCTCGTCACTCAGAACACCATAAGCTTCATTAATTTCTTTAAACTTTTCTTCAGCATCCGGTGATTTGTTGACATCCGGGTGAAATTCTCTTGCTAACTTGCGGAATGCGTTTTTGATTTCATCCTGGTTTGCCGTCTTGGGGATACCCAGCACTTCGTAATAGTCTCTTTTTTCGGTCATAATGCCTTACCTTAGAATACTTGACTTAAATGAATCGCAAGAAGGGCGTTCGTGCCCTTCTTGCATTATAGCTTGAAAACTAGTTCGCTTCAGTAAATTCGCCGTCAACGACGTCGCCTTGGTCGCCGGTGCCACTCTGGTTACCGGGCTGTTCTTGTTGGGGCTCGCCCTGAGGTGCTTGGGCTTGTTCTTGCGCATAGGCAGCCTGGCCCACTTCTTGGAGGGTCTTCATCAAGTTTTCAACGGCGGTGTTGATTGCTTGTGGATCTTCTTGCTCGCGCAGTTGGCGGATGGTCGCGATTTGGTCCTCGATCGCGCTTTTGTGCTGTTCGCTGACTTTGTCACCGAGGTCCTTGATGGTTTTTTCGGTGGTGTAAATGGCGTTATCAGCAGTGTTGCGGGCTTCGATCAGGTCACGGCGCTTTTGGTCTTCTTCAGCGTGGGCTTCAGCATCGCGGCGCATTTGTTCAACTTCTGCGTCGCTCAAACCGCTCGAGGCGGTGATGGTGATGTTTTGTTGCCGGCCGGTGGCTTTGTCTTTGGCGGTCACTTCCAAAATACCGTTGGCGTTGATGTCAAAAATGACTTCAATTTGAGGTACGCCTCGTGGGGCAGGCGGAATGCCGTCCAAGGTGAACTTGCCAAGGCTCTTATTATCGATGGCCATGGGACGTTCGCCTTGCAGGACGTTGATTTCGACCTGGGTTTGGCTGTCGGATGCCGTGGAGAAAACTTGGCTTTCGCGGGTGGGGATGGTGGTGTTGCGTTTGATTAAGGGGGTTGCAATACCACCCAGGGTCTCGATGGAAAGTGAGAGTGGGGTCACGTCAAGCAACAGAATATCCTTGACATCACCACCCAAAACACCAGCCTGAATGGCAGCGCCGATGGCGACAACTTCGTCTGGGTTGACACCCTTGTGAGGTTCACGGTTGAAGTATTTGCGCACGGCTTCTTGCACGGCGGGCATACGGGTCATGCCACCCACCATCACCACTTCATTGATGTCAGCAGGTTTGAGGTTGGCGTCAGACAATGCCTGGGCAACCGGTTTGAGTGATTTTTCAATCAGGTCGGCGGAAAGCTGCTCGAATTTAGAGCGGGTCAGGGTGGTCACCAAGTGTTTGGGGCCGCTGGCATCCGCGGTGATGTAAGGCAGGTTGATTTCGGCTTGCATCGTGCTTGAAAGCTCGATTTTGGCTTTTTCGGCAGCTTCTTTAAGGCGTTGCAGAGCTTGTCGGTCCTGGCGCAAATCGAGGCCTTGTTCGCGTTTGAACTCGTCTGCCAGCCAGTTGATGATGCGTTGGTCAAAGTCATCGCCACCCAGGAAGGTGTCACCAGAGGTGGATTTGACCTGGAAGACGCCATCGCCTACTTCCAAAATGGAAATATCGAAGGTGCCACCACCGAGGTCATAAACAGCAATGATTTCGTTTTTATCTTTCTTGTCAAGGCCATAAGCTAAGGAAGAAGCGGTAGGCTCGTTGATGATGCGCAAAACTTCAAGACCAGCAATCTTGCCAGCATCTTTGGTGGCGTTGCGCTGGGCGTCATTGAAGTACGCCGGCACGGTGATGACGGCTTGGGTTACAGGTTCGCCCAGGTAGGCTTCAGCATCACGTTTGATTTTGCTGAGGATCATGGCTGAAATTTCAGGCGCGCTGTATTGCTTGCCACCCATCTCAACTTGCATATCGCCGTTAGGCGCTTTGCTGATGAGGTAAGGGATGTGGCTGAGAGCACGTTGCACTTCGAGGTCATCGTAGCGGCGACCCATAAAGCGCTTGATTGAGAAAACGGTGTTCTCAGGGTTGATGATAGCTTGGTTGCGGGCAACACGACCCACCAGGCGTTCGCCATTTTTGTTAACAGCGACCACCGAGGGGACCAGACGCTCGCCTTCAGCGGATGGAATGACCACAGGCTCGCCACCCATCATGACGGCGGCTACTGAGTTGGTAGTTCCTAAGTCGATACCAATGATTTTTGACATGTTTTATCTCCTATTTTGCAACCCGAACGCAAGCCGGGCGAATGATGCGATCTTTTAGTTTGTAACCGGTTTGGACAACTTCAATCACTTGTCCATCCGAGTATTTTTCATTATCTTCGTGGGTCACTGCTTCCTGATAACTCGGGTCAAAATCATCCCCGGGTTGGATATCCAGCGCTTCCACATTCTGTTTAGCCATGGTGCTGCGCAATTTTTGCAGGATGAGCTCGATGCCATCCGCCCAGGCTTCACATTCCATGCTCTCGGGGCGGTTTTTGAGCGCGCGCTCGAGATCGTCGATGACAGGCAGGAAGAGGTTCACGCTTTTTGCGAGGGCAATTTCGGAATCCATTTGTTTATCCTGGTCAACGCGGCGTTTATAGTTGGCAAAGGAAGCCCGCTCTCGTTGGAGGTCGTCCAGATATTGTTCCGCAACAGCCTGGGCATCATTGAGCGCGGTTTGATAGGCGTCAATATCCTCTTGGCTATATTCGGTCTTGCCGTTTTCATCTTGTTTCTTGTCTTTTTTAGTCATAATCACCTCTAAAAGGTTAATCTTTCATCTAAATACTTATTCCACTAAGCTTTCTGAGATAAGTTCAGAAAGCACATCACCCACAAAACGCACGGTGCTGATAGCGTGACCATAGGGCATGCGCATTGGCCCGAGGATGCCCAAGGTGCCGCTCACTTGGTCGGGGATGCCGTAGCGGGTGAGGATAACCGACCAGTCGCGCAATTCATTCCAGGTGTTTTCACCGGAGATGAGCACCTGCACGCCGCCGATTTCCTCATTAAGGATGGTGCGTGACATCAGGTCATCCAGCAATTGGCGTTCCTCGATCAGGCGCAAAGCACTGCGGGCTTGGTCAGGCTCGGTAAATTCTGGTGCGGCAAGCACGTTGGTAATGCCGTCGAGGAAGAGTTCACCGGTAATCAAGGTTTCACTGTGCTTCATTTGCTCGCGGATCGCCTTGAGGATGGTTTCGGCAAGCGGTTCATCGAGCAGATTGATGACGGCAAGGTCGGCGACTGTTTTGTTTTCACAGGCGTTGTTGATTTTTTCGGCAAGGTTGGAAAGCTGCCTTTGGTTGTGAATACTGTCCAGTGACAGAATCTCCTGGCGGATTTCGCCACCCACCAAAACCAAGACCATCAGCACCTGGGACCCACGAATAGAAATCAGTTCGATGTGCTTAAAAGTGACCACGTCGGTATGGGGTGCGGTCACCAGCGAAACGGCGCGGTTTTGGGTGGCCAGGATGGATGCCGCCAAGGGCAACCACTCATGCAGCCCTTTGCCGGATTGGTAAAACTGGTGGTTGATGGTGTTGCGTGTGGTTGTGGGCAGGTTGCTTTGGTTGAGTAGCTTGTTGACGAAATAGCGATAACCTTCCTCGGTTGGCACTCGGCCGGCGGAGGTATGCGGCTGACGCAAAAAGCCTAATTCGGTCAGCGTGTTGAGTTCAGAGCGCACGGTCGCGGAGCTGATTTTGAGCCCGTAGTCGCGAATTAAAGCGCCAGAAGCCACCGCCTGCGATCCTTTGATGTGTTCATGAACCACCAAAGAAAGGATGATTTTTTGTCGTTCGCTAAGTGTCGTCATCGTGTTTTTCATAAATTAGCACTCTCGGCATGAGAGTGCTAATAACCTCGGATTAATAATATCACGCTGAAAAATGAAGGTCAAGAACGGTAGGGGCGTGGGGCGTTAATGTTTTGTTAAAACTTTAAGAAAAGTGGGTGTTATGGAGTTTTGGGTTGGAGAAAGGGTTTTATTCGGTCAGTTTTAATCGAATTTCAAGCACCTGGCGGTCGATGCCACCAAAGCGATATTTATAGATTTCGTCGCCGCGCATCATATCCACTTCTTGCAGCCCTTGTTCGATGGCCCACTCGATGAGCATCGCCAAATGGACCCAGCCAGGGGAATAGGACATAAACCTGGAGTCCCAACAAGAATTGTAAACATAAAGGTTGTTGTTCTTTTTGAGGCTCAAATAGCCGGCTGCTCTTTGGCCATTGATGAGCAACCAGCTAAAGACCAAATCACCCTGTTCGAAAGCCGCTTTGGAAAAAGCCTTAAAAAATGCGCGCATGTCTTGGGTCAGGAATTTTGCTTTTCCGGCATCCTGCTCCATGAAGTTTAGAAAAGTGTTGATGTGCTCCTCAAAATCTTCTTCTGGTTGAACGAGATGCAAGGTGATTTCGGCTTGTTCCTGCGCTCTACGCACTTTGCGGCGGATTTCATGGCGCTGTTTTTTGTCGATTTGGTTGAGGTAAGCTTCAAAACTGTCCGCCAAAGGGATGTGAGGCGCGACCTCCAGGACTTGGCTCTGGAAGTGCCAGTTTCTGGCTTTGGCGATGGCTTCAAGCACCTTCGGGCTTGGCGATGTGCTGATGAAGTTGGCGAGTTGCCAGTCTTTTTTTTTGAGGTGCTCATCAGTGGCAACGAAATCGAACAAAGCGCTCAAAAAACTTTCGATATCTGCTTCCGAAACGATGAAGTCCAAATAATCTGAGACCTCAACCTGGCCAATGAACCCGATGTGTTCTTCGCCCGAGGTATCACGCCAGGAAAAAAGAGGTGCGATACCAACTAGCTGTCCATCTTTGCGTGCGGTTATGATGCAAAGCTCTCGCTCGAATGCTGACCATTCTCCGCCACCGGCCGTTTGCCACCACAGCTTGAGATAGTAAGGTGCTAAAAATGGCGATGGGTTGACACTTTGGGCTAAAAGGTCATCCCATTCTGGGGTGAGTTTATCCCAGGCTTCAAGGGTGGTCAATATTTCGAGGTCCATAGGCTAGATTATACACTTTGGCATGAATGTTGTACTATAAAGATTACATTTATCGCAATATGTCGCCGCGAGCGACCTTTTAGGTGTACCTATGAAATATAACTTAGTGACTTACCAATCAGACAACAAGGAAAACCCAGGCTTTTTTGCCACGAAACCAATGCGAGGCGCACGTGGTCGGGGAGACGACTATTTGCTTTTGAATATTTTTCCCAGCCAGGAAAGCGCTTATTGGCAGGCAAATTTGGCAAAGGTCGCGCGTGAAGCTGCTCGGGCATATTATAAAAGTCCGGGGTCAATTACGAATGCCATGCGTGGCTGTGTGGAACAGGTCAACAAGTTATTGCGCGCCCAGAACAGTGGATTGCGATTGGATAAAACCCCGGAAACTGCGACGATGATGCTCGCTGTTTTGCGTGATGGGGTGCTTTATCTGGGCCAAGCTGGCCACGCCAGTGCGTTATTGGTGAGTGGCGCGGGTACACAGCTATTTCACGATGAAGAAGTGGAACAGCGTGGCTTAGGGTTAACCGACTTGTTTGATATGCGCTTTTTTAGATCCGACTTTTTTGGGGCAGATTTTGTCTTGCTGGGTTTACCCCAGGCGATGAAGGTTTTTGAGCGGGAAACACCAAGCCCTAATTCTGTTATTCGACTGGTCAATGAAACCGCGTCACTGAGCAGCGCCTTCTCGTTGACCAAAATCGGTTTAGGTGATGGCGATGTCGAAAACCGCATGCTTTCCCTGGCGATGCTTTTGGATGAACCCGAGACTGCGCCGCAAGAATCGGCTGAAGAGCCTGCAACGGAAACGCCGATAAAACCAGAAGAGGTTCAAGAGGACATTGAAATCACTGATCCCGAACCAGAACAAATGGCATTGCCAATCGATGACATACCCTCTGTTGAAGAGGAAAACCTCGAAACCGACGTGGCGATGGATGAAGAAGACATTGAGGATGTCGAGGAAGATCAGAGCACGGTGATTATTGATGTGCCTCGCTCAGTTGATGAAACAATCCAGACGGAAGAAGAAGACAGTTCTGAAATAGTTGAAGCAGACCTGGTTCCTGAAGAAAGTGTTGAAGAGGTAGAAGACGTTTTCGTTCATGAGCCGGAAGTAATCGAGCCTAAAGTATTCGAGCCGGAAGATGTGGTGGTCGAACCTGAGGAAGAGCTGATTGAGCTTGAGGATGAAGCGTTCGAGACTGAAGCAGAAGAAGCCGTTATCGAACCTGAAACTTTGCATCATGAAAAACAGCCAATCGTCGAAAAAGGCGTCAAGGAGCCCGACGCTGTGGCACTTGCCCGCCAGGAACGCTTGGAGCGCTTAAAGCAAGGCGCTTTGGTTGGCATCGCACGTGGTGCTGGCTGGTTGCGTGGTGTGGAAGAAAACGCCCAGGTAACCGCCAGGCGTGCTGAACAAAAAGCCAGCGCCGTTGGTCAAGAAATACCATCACTTTCGCCGTTTTCGAAATGGGCGATTGTCATCATTGTGCCACTTATCGTGGTTGCTATTGCCGTCAGCATCTATTTTGCACGTGGACTGGATCGCCAATACGCCTATTTCGTCAATCAAGGGCGTCGTGAAATGCAGTCAGTCAGTGAGCTCACAGACCCTGGTCAACAGCGTCAGGCATGGGTTCAGGCGATTATTTGGTTCAACCAAGCACGAGAGTTTAACCAAGGCGACACCAATGAAATTATTACTCTGCGCAATCAAGCCCAGGCAGGCTTGGATGCCATGGATGATGTTAAGCGCATTGTTTTCCATAACGCGTTTGGCAAAACCATTTACCCTGACCTCGACATCAGCCACTTGGTGCCTGGTCACCAGGCAATCTTTGCTCTGGATAGAAACTCTGGCAGAGTCTTGCGTTTTTACAAAGTGGGTGAAAGCTATCTGCCCGATAATAAATTTGTGTGTGGTCCTGGAACCTATAACAACATGGAAATTGGTCCCATCATCGACATTACGGATATCCCCGGTAGCAGTCCCAATAATGCTTTGGTGATGGGCATTGACGCTGAGGGAAAGGTGATCTATTGTTCTGATGGTGGCAAGAACCAAATCGTAGCACAATTGCTTCCGCCAGTTGGTGGATTGGGGAGCATCGATGCAATCCACTTTGGCAACGAAGGTTTGTACCTTTTGGATGCCACCAAGAGCAAAATTTGGGTCTATCGTGGCTTGATGGAGCAGTTTCCCAACGAGCCGGGATCCTATTTAGGAAGCGCAGAGGTTAATTTAACGGATGCGGTGGATATCGTTGTACGACGCGAAGGGCTTTACCTATTGTTCAGTGATGGCCGCATGGTGTTTAGTGACGTGCCGTTTTATGACGGATTCGTGGATGCCACTGATCAAGGTCCTCAGCCACAAATGATACAGGGAAAGTTTAGCCAAATTTCCGGCCTTCCCGTGGCGGATAATCGCCTTTATTTTCTCGAACCTACTGAGCCAGGCATTGGGCGTTATTCTTATCGCTTGATGTTTAACGATGTCTTGAAGGTCAGTTTTGGCGATCAGGCAACCCCTGGTGGCTCAGTGACGGCAATGGCAGTTTCGAGTTCTCAAACGGCGTTCCTGGCTTATGGCGGAAAACTGTTCTACGCTCAATTGCCATAAGGGTCTGTTTTTTAGACTCCCTAAGCTATAATCAAAACAAAAATGAGAGAGTTGCAATGAAAACATTTATCGTCGGTGGAACTGGATTTTTGGGCTACTACACTTGCCTTGAACTCCTAAAACATGGCCATCAAGTGAGCACCTTGGCGCATATGCCACCTCCCGCAGAACTGGATTTTCCTGCTGAGGTCAAACTGGATATCGCTGACATGAATAAAATCAGTGATGAGGATCTTTTGGCGCACTTCGAAGGCGTTGAAGGGTTGATTTTTGCGGCTGGTGTGGACGATCGGATTGTGCCCAAAGCGCCAGCCTATCCTTTTTTTTATAACGGGAATGTAGTTGCCACGGAACGCATTTTGCGCCTGGCGAAACAAGCCGGCGTTAAACGCGCGGTTATTTTCAGCTCTTATTTTGTGGCTTGTCATCGCAAATGGCCCGAGATGAAGCTGGCTGAAAAGCATCCCTATATCCGTAGCCGGGTGGAGCAGATTGAGGCTGCCAGTCGCGTGGCTGGGGATGAGATGATTGTTAATTTTTTGGCACTGCCATACATTTTTGGCGCACTACCAGGACGCATGCCGCTTTGGGAACCTTTGTTAAAGTATCTCGAAGGGAATTCATCCTGGATATTTTATCCAGCCGGTGGCAGTGCAATGGTCGCGGTGGAAGAAGTGGCGCGGGCAGCCGTAGGCGCACTGGAACGCGGAGAAAAGAACAAACTTTATGATGTGGCTGCAGAAAATCTAACTTGGGTCGAATTCCTGACGCGTTTGGGCAAGGCTCTTGGAAAACCAAAGAAAATTCTCACCTTACCGAAAGGGTTGGTGAAGGCTGGGGCTTTCTTGGTTAACCTGCATCACAAAATGCAGGGCAAAGAAGCCGGCTTGAACTTGGTACCTTTTGTGGATTTACAGACCCGTAATGCTTTTTTGGATACCGAAAGCACAGCCACTGAATTAGGCTATGCACATTATGACCTCGAAAAGTCGTTCGAAGCCACTGTTAAAAATTATCAAAGTCTGAAAAAGAAGGATAACTAAGAGGGTGTTTCTATGAACAAATGGACAAAGATCCTTGACCCACGGGGCACCAAAACCTGGTTGTTTATTTTGGGTATGGCGCTGGGCGCTGGTTGGGGATTTGCTTTTTTAGCTTTGGTTGACTATTTAATTCAGCGTTACAAAGACCTTATGGTCGGCGTCGATACCACATTGATGTTAGGCATATTTATGGGCTTGATCACGATTGGCTTTTTACTGGCGGTACTTGCCAAGGACAAGCGTGGGGTGACCTATGGCCTCTATGCCGGCTTAGCTTGTATGGTCGTGTGTGGGCTCATCTTGTTCAGAAATTCGCTCACGCTGGTGCCTTTAGTGGGTTTGATGGGTCCTTTGGGCGGTTTTAACGGGGCGAACTTGGGCGAAATGTTCAATCGTGGCCGTGAAGCGCGGAATAAAAAACGGGATTTATAAGCTGCTCAATGCTTAACGATAAAACCTAACGATAAAAAAACCGCCAAACGGCGGTTTTTGTTTTCATGTTTCTTGCGGGAACTATTTGGACTTCTCGCTGGTGGGAAGGTAGGGCATTTCAGGGCCTGGTATCTGGAGATGCTCTGCCAAAGCGGCGCGCATGGCGGTGCGGTCATCCCAAAGGTATTCTGTGTCGATAAAGCACATGGATTGTTCATGTCCCTTACCGAGTGCAACCACAGTGTCACCGGGTTTTGCCATGGCAATACCCTTACGAATGGCATCGCCGCGATCGGGTACACGGAAGAAGTCTTTGCCTTCCACGCCTCCAGCCTCGATGGCTGCTTGCGCCATGTCTTCCAAAATAGCGTCCAGCGATTCGGTGCGGGGGTCTTCTGCGGTGAGGATGGAAATATCCGCGCCTTTGATAGACACTTTGGGCATCATGCGCCGTTTTTCTCGGTCGCGTAGTCCGGCAGAGCCGTAAACTGCGATTAACTTGCCCTTAGACATCAAACGGATGGTTTCCAGGGAACGTTCAAGGGCGTTGGGTGTGTGGGCAAAGTCCACAATCGCGGTGAAGTTCTGACCGAGGTTGATCACTTCCATGCGGCCGGGTACGATGGGCAGACTGCCGATGTTTTTCGCGGCAGTTTTGAAATCAATGCCTAAACCTTGCACGGTTGCGGATAAAGCAGCCAGAATATTTGACACATTAAATAAGCCAATCATCGGGCTGTTTACCCTTTGTTTTTTCGTGCCGATGTGCGCGGTGAAAGCCAGTTGTTCAGGCTTGTTGTCGATGTCATCCGCCCAGATATCCGCCTCATTCAAACGGCTGTAACTAAAGATTTTGCCGGGTGCCAGGCGCTTCGTGTAGCCATTGTGCTCATCATCTTTGTTCAAAATTGCGATGCGTGGGTTGCCGATGCGTTTGCGCGGGGTGAGCGCCAGGGCTTCCACCAACATACCTTTAGCCTGCACATAGGCTTCCAATGAGCCGTGATAATCGAGGTGTTCGTGGGTGATGTTGGTAATGACGGCGATGTCGATATCCGCCGCAATGACCCGACCTTGTGCCAAACCATGTGAGGTGCATTCGAGCACGCAATGCGTCATGCCGGCTTCAACCATCATGTGCATATAGCGTTGGATATCCGGTGAGTCTGGGGTGGTGACGTGAAAGCCGGTGTCTAAGGCTTGGTCGCCGATGAGGGCATTGACGGTTGAAATCATGCCCGCGCGAATACCAGATTTGATGAGCAGGTGGTGGATCATGGAGGAGGTGGTTGTTTTTCCGTCGGTGCCTGTCACGCCGATAACCCGTAATTTACGCGCGGGGAAGTCGTGTAGGGCAGCTGCCATGTAAGCCAGTGCCGCGCGCAGGTCGCCTTCGACTTGCAACCAGGGAATCTTCAGGTCATGCGGTTTGGCGTGTTGGCTCACAATGAGGCGCGCGCCATTTTCGATGGCATCGGGCACATAACGGTTACCGTCAGTGCTGCCACCTTGGATGGCTACAAAGGCGTAGCCGGGTTCGACCTGGCGCGAATCGGCGGTGACGCCTCGCAAAAGCACTTGGGGAATGTTTCCTATGGAGGTAATGGGCGTTTGATTGAGAATGGTCTTTAAAAACTTGGCCATACTGTTATTTTCGCTTTCTACTTTCTTTGATGTGGGCATCAAAATCTTTTGAAGCAAGCACAAAGCCGTAAACGAGTAATGCAGCACCAATTGCCATCAGAATATAAGGCAAATAGTGTGCGAAACCCAGTTGGCTGATTTGCTCGACGACCTTGATGTCAAAATTGAAATGGTGTTGTGGTGCGATTGGATAAAGGGTGGGGTCAGTGCGTGCGTCCGAAAGTCCCACGCTCACTCGCGCTTTACCATCGACCACGGTTTTAGAAGAAACCGCCCAAGTGATTTTGGTGCCTTTTTCCATTAAAGAGGTTACTTGGCGACGTTCTGCGGAGGTTGTGAGGCGCATGGTGGCTAAATAGGCATCGATGGTCAGGTTTTTATCCAAAATCTTGGTCACCTTGGCATCTGGCGTGGCATAAAGGGTGATGATGCCATCTTTTTCAGGCATGATTTCGGTGGGATATTCAACGGTTAGGTTCACAGTACCTTTACTGTCATGAATGATATCGTGCACAACCGCCGTTTCTGTCTTGAAACGTTCGATGGGTTCGGTTCTGTTGTAAACAAAAACACCAATAATAAAGGCTGTAACACCCAGAAAAATTAAGAGGAGATAGAGATTCTTTTTCATTAATACACCTGTAGTTTAGAGAGTTGACCCAAAAATGATATCATGCAATCCTAAAAATTGGAAACATCAGTCCTATTACATCATGCTAAAGCGTGCAATTGCTTGCCCGATAATCACCTTTGCGATAACATTAGACTATGCCAAAAGAGCCTAAAATCCCATCAAAAGGTCGTCCTGCGCGAGAGCTAAAAACCCCCGAGCAGCGGAAAGAGCTTCGTACTGCTTTCCTAAAAAACGCTGGTGAATTCCTGCTTTGCATTCTCGGCGGTTTAATTTACTCCGCAGCCATCAACCTGATTGTGTTGCCCAAAGGCTTGTTCATTGGCAACCTGACAGGTTTGGCACAGGTTATTCAGGACGTGCTTAAGCTGATTGGCCTTCCCATCCAAAGAGACATTACCGGCATTCTTTTGTTTATGCTCAACTTGCCTTTGTTCATCATGTCTTTTACTTCAATCAATCGCAAGTTCTTTATGAAGACCCTGTTAACAGTGGGTTCAATGCTTGCCGCGATGACTTTCATCCCAATCTATGATATCTTGCCTAAACTGAATGATCAGTTGACGATTGGCCTTATTGGTGGCGCGATAGCTGGTTTTGGTGCGGGCTTGTGCTTGCAGGCGGGCGGCAGCGGCGGTGGCACCGATATTCTGGGTGTTTACGTCAGCCTGAAACGCAAAGATTTTAGTGTCGGTCGGGTGAACCTGATTATCAGCTTGCTCATCTATGCCTATGCTTTCTTCCGCAAAGACCCTACCGTGATGATTTATTCCTTTATCTTTACCCTGGTTTATGTGTTTGTGGTGGATAAGACCCACTACCAGAATGTGAAGATTAGCCTGATGGTGGTAACCAAGTCCGAAAAGGTTTTGGATTGCATTACCAAAGAATTTGGTCGCGGCGCCACCTATTGGAACGGCAAAGGCGCCTATTCTGGCCAGGATACGTTTGTAATCAATACGGTGGTTTCAAAATATGAGCTTATTCGTATGCGGCGGTTTCTGCAGGAAATTGACCCCAACGCATTCATTATTGAAAATACCGATGTGAATGTGACCGGGCAGTTTATGTCCAACTTCTTCTAGTTTATTAAGATTATGAGCCGAAAAGCCTTGCTGGAAATTTGCTGTGGCTCTGCCGCCGATGCCATCGAGGCGTGGCGCGGTGGTGCTGACCGTGTGGAGCTGTGTTCTGCCCTCTTTTTAGGTGGGCTGACGCCTAGTTTGGCAAGCTTATTGGAAGCAAAAGAAAAGTCGTCCCTATTGGTGGCGGTAATGGTGCGCCCTAGGCAAGGCGGCTTTTGCTATTCTGAAACCGACTTTGATGTTGCCCTTCGTGACGCCAGGCTTTTTGTGAAGCATGGCGCGGACGCTTTGGTCAGTGGTTTTTTGCTGGCAGATGGACGGGTAGATTTCGAAAGAACCAAAACCTTTGTTGAGGGTGCTGAAGGCGTGCCGGTGTGTTTTCATCGCGCCTTTGATTTGGTGCCGGATTGGCGCGAGGCTTTAGACACATTGATCGAAGCCGGGATCAACCGCGTTTTAACCAGTGGTTTGGCAAAATCGGCATGGGATGGGCGCGAAACCTTGCGCCAAATGCTTGACTATGCTGGCGATCGTCTGACAATTATGCCGGGTGGAGGGATTCGGCTTCACAACGTTTTGGATATTTTGGCGGTTACTGGCGTAAAACAAGTGCATAGCGGTGGCGTTTCAGAGACACTCCATGACACCTCGAATCAAAACATGCCGGATTTACGGTTTGGTGATCCCCAAAGCCCACCAGAAAATGAATATCGCCAGGTGAACCGTGAAAAAGTGCGCGCTTTGGTTGACGCTTTGACCGAAAAAGAAAAATGATCCATCAATACATCCAAAAGGTGCTCCTTGCAGAGCAAGATATGCCCTATGCGGCTTTCTCAGCCAAACTTATCCCCACGGTAGACCCGACCCGGATCATTGGCGTGCGTGTTCCAGCTTTACGTGCCATGGCAAAAGAGCTGAATAAACGGGATGACATTTGTGCTTTCATGTCGGTTTTACCGCATACGTTTTTTGAGGAAGACCAACTGCACGCTTTGTTACTCTCTTTGCCTCAGGATTTTGAGGCTTTGATAAAAGCGTTGGATGCTTTTCTGCCTTTTGTCGATAACTGGTCGACCTGTGACATTCTGTCGCCAAAAGTCAAACCAGCCGATTTCACCGAATTCCTAGAGCATATTAAGCGTTGGATGGGCTCCAAGCATGAATATACCGTGCGCTTTGGTGTGGGGATGTTGATGCAATATTTCCTGGACGAGGCCTTTGAACCGCGCTTTGTGCGTTGGGTGGCAGACCTCCGCTCGGATGCCTATTATGTCAACATGATGATTGCCTGGTATTTTGCCACAGCGCTTGCCAAACAGTACGAAGCAGTTTTGCCGTTTATTGAGCAAAAACAATTAGCCCCATGGACGCACAACAAAGCCATCCAAAAAGCGATTGAAAGCAGCCGCATTACAGCTGAGCAAAAGAGCACTTTGCGCGAGCTTAAAATAAAGTCTTAGGCCGTTTGAGCCCAAGACTTTTGGATAACCTAAGCTAAAGGGTTAGCTTTTATTTGTATGCCTGGTAGTTCGGCGCGTCTTTGATAAAAAGGATATCGTGGGGATGGTTTTCCACCAAACTGGCTTGGGTAATTTTGACCAGTTTTGCTTTTTCGTGAAGCTCAGCCAAGTTGGCAGCGCCAACATAGCCCATGCCTGAGCGCAAACCACCCATAAGCTGGTAGATGACGTCCTTAACTGGTCCCTTGTAAGCCACGCGGCCTTCAATGCCTTCAGGTACGAATTTTTTGGTTTCAGACTGGAAGTAGCGATCCGAGCTGCCACTGTCCATCGCCCCCATCGAGCCCATGCCGCGGTAATTTTTGTAAACTTTGTCACGGTCAAACACCAGGTCACCCGGGCTTTCATCCGTGCCGGCAAACATCGAGCCCAGCATAACCATGCTGGCACCAACCGCCAGGGCTTTGGTGATATCGCCCGAGAGCTTGATGCCGCCATCAGCGATGATGGGCGTGTTTGATGCTTTGGCAGCCTCGGCACAATTCATGATGGCAGAAATTTGGGGCACGCCAATGCCGGTCACCACGCGGGTGGTACAAATCGAGCCGGGTCCGATACCCACTTTGACCACATCCGCGCCAGCTTCAATCAGCGCCTGGGTGCCTTCGGCGGTGGCGACATTGCCAGCGATGAGGGCGATATGGGGGAAAACAACTTTGATTTTGCGCACCGAATCGAGCACGCCTTTGGAATGGCCATGCGCGGTATCGATGGTAATCACGTCCACACCGGCGTTGATCAAGGCTTGCACGCGTTCGAGCATGTCTTGGGTGACGCCAACGGCTGCACCAACCAACAAGTCCTTGGCTTTGACTTGAGCGACCTCATCCGCCTGGGCTTCAATCGACATGTTTTTGTGGATGATGCCCAAGCCACCTTCCTGCGCGATGGCGGTGGCCATGGCCGCTTCGGTCACCGTGTCCATGCCCGCGCTGATGAGCGGAATGGCGAGCTGGATGTCTTTGGTCAGGTGGGTAGTGGTGTTCACATTTCGCGGGAGAACCTCGGAATATCCGGGGAGAATTAAGACTTCATCAAAAGTCAGACCTTCGGCAATAATCTTCATGGCATACCTCACAAAACTAAGCGCTATGGCTTGAAATATACCATAGATTAGAGGATAGACCCATTTAAAATCACATTGATTAAAGGAAGTTTGATGAGGTGGGGATGCTTAACACCAAGTGATTTGAGACATGGCGTGATATCATACGTTTAACGATAGGTTTAAGAAAGGAAAAGATGAAAATGGATTTTTTTGAAGTCATGAAACGACGGAAATCGGTGCGCACTTACACCGGCAAAGCCCCCAGTGAGGCGCAAATGCGCTTGATTTTGGAGGCCGCCTGGACTTCACCCGTGGCGCGTGCTCGGTTTGAAAACATGCATCTGACGGTCATAACCGATAAAACCGTGCTACAGGCGATTGTGGAAAATGTTGGTGATCGGGTGGTTCGGCCTGGTAGTCCGCTGTATGACGCGCCAGTGTTGATTTTGGTCTCGGCAAAGCCGGTCGGGGAAGTGCTGCATAACAACGAATATTCCAGCGCGGCGATGATTGTGCACAATATGGCATTGGCTGCGACGGCATTGGGCTTGGGCAGTTGTGATATCTGGGGCGCAATCAACTTGGCGAATGAAAACCCGGAATTGGTCAAGCGTTTTGAGTTGCCAGAGGGTTTTGTGCCCTGCTGTAGCCTGGTGATTGGCGAAACCGCTGACCCCATGCCTGTGCGCGAAGTGCAGGAAGGCAAGATGACGGTAAGCTATTTGTAGGTGGTAAAAGTTATGCTCCATGCTGTTTGAGGGTGCATCTTTGTTGCCTTGTTTCCATCGATGTCCGCTCGCTGTTAGCGTAAGTGTTTATTGTCTGATTGCGTCGGTGTCTTAACCCTGTTCGTCTTGGCGTCCTCGCCAAGACTTTTGGTGTTGGAATGATCATCGCGTCGACCATAGGCTGTTGAATGGGTAGGATTGCATGGCGAGACGCCATGCAGAACCGGGTGTTGGCGAGACGCCATGCAGAACCGGGTTTTGGTGGGTTGCGGTGGCTCGATGTGATGGTGGTAGAACGTGATGTTGGATGGTTGACCAAGCCTCGCCAAAACTTCGGAAAAGAAAAAAGCTGTGGGTCTTGGCTCACAGCTTTCTAATTGATTTAATGACCGTTTAATTGTTAATCAGAGGTAAAGCGATAGGAAAGATGGGGGGCGTAGGCTCTGATACACCGATGGATGTGCTACAAAAATAGTGTGTATTATTTCCTGTCTTCGTCAGTACTTGAACAATATAGGTCCAATTATGATTATCTACCTTGTGATTGATATCTCTTTTGGTAATTAACTTTGGGCCTGTTGCGAAACCCTCAGCATATTCAAGGACTGCTATGAATTCTTGTTTAGTTCCAGTGTAATGGTGGCGAATAAGAGCGAGGCCCAAGTTCTCTTCCGCAGATGTGTCATAGATATAAGCATCAAATGAGTCTATGATGCTATTGTCAGGTAAAGTTAAGGGTGCATGGAGGAAACCATTACTGCTGTCTTTTACGTAAGCACAGCCTGTGTTCTCGTATTCTTTATTTCCGCCAAAAATAGAAACGCCGGGCAAATGAAATGCCGCACCTCCGAGACTTACATACTTTTTGATGTAATCAGTTTCCATTTCGTTTTCAGGGATGGGTTTGTCCGATGGATTGAGAGATAGACTAGTGCCAGTGTACTCGGTGATAGTCTCGCCTTGCGCAGCGGGGGTGGAAAGGGGCAGGCTGACCAAAATCAGGACAAGCACTGCGATGA
>CAZUZM010000028.1:0-18025 GCA_964624615.1 uncultured Anaerolineaceae bacterium | reverse complement strand
CACAAGAAGAATTCCTTCTGATTATACATTAAAAATGCCTTACGGATAAGGTTAGGGCACTCATTGGATGACATATACGAAAGGCCTTAAGTGATACAACCCGCGTTAGCGGGTTGTATTGGGGGGAGGAAAACGGACTTCAAAAGAGAAGCGATATTAAAAATCCAATAATCAAACCAATGCTGGCAAATGCTACGAGGGTTAGCGCCATGTGCTTGCCGATTGCCAGTTTCTCTTCCAAGGTGGTCAAGGGCTTGGTTTTATCAATGATTTTGCTAAAGCTTTGCAAGACGCTGTCTTTTATCTCTAAAGGTTGGTCTTCAATCACGCTCATACTAACCTCTCGAAATCGACTTTTTAGCAACTTTTCCATTATCGTCTACGACGACGCGTAGGGTTTGTCGAATGGTTTGATTGCCTGGTAGGCTGTCAATATAGGAAAAAATGAGCAAGGTGCGACCATCAGATTGACGGCTTATGCTTGGCGTGCTGCCCTTGGTTTTTGGGTAAGACGCGTTGATAGATTTGATGATCTTTTGCAAACTTGCACTATCCATTTTTACCTCTACTTTTGATTCCCACGCCGACGTAGAAATGCCGGCACAGATAGGTCATTGGATGTGTCAACGTTGTGTGGCTTGGGTTCAACTTCAAACTCGCGCATTTTTTCTGTTGTGCTTTGGTTCGAGGTCTGGAACGGCTCATTTACATCCATGGGTTGATTTGAGTAATTACTCGCAGTGATTTCCTGGGTATTGAGGTGTGGAATGTTTTCTGGATTATTTTCAGAGATTCCGGTAACAATCAAAATAAGTTGGATGGTGTCTCCCATGCGTGGGTCGGTGATGATGCCAGGGATGACATCCGCATGGAAACCCGAAGCTTCTTGGAGCATTTGCATCGCTTCGGTAATTTCTTTGAAGGACATGTCTGCTGAACCGGTGAAGTTTGCGATCATTGCGGTAGCAGAGTAAAGATCAATGTCATCCAAAAGCGGGTGATGCAGAGCTTTGTTGATGGCTTGTTGCACTTTATCTGGACCAGAGCCATGACCAACAGAGATGAGCGCACCACCACCACGGGTCATTACGTTGCGGATATGCGAAAAGTCCACGTTTATGACACCGGTTTCGGTAATCAATTCAGAAATGCCTTGTACACCCTGGCGCAGGATATCATCTGCAATGGTGAATGCCATCTCGAGTGGCAAGTCACGCGGTGCAACTTCGATGAGTTTGTCGTTAGGAATAACGATAAGGGTGTCGGAGAATTCTTTGAGTTTCTCGATACCTTCTTCGGAGTTCTTTTGACGACGGCCAAGTTCGAAGGAGAAAGGCTTGGTGACAATGGACACAGTGACTGCGCCACTTGCTTTAGCTACTTTGGCAGCGATGGAAATGGCACCAGTACCAGTGCCACCGCCCATGCCAGCAGTGAGGAAGACCATATCAGCACCACGCAGGTGTTCGGCGAGTTCTTTGGTGCTTTCTTCAGCGGCTTCTTCTCCAACTGTTGGTCTACCACCAGCGCCTAAGCCACGGGTGGACTTGGGCCCTAATTGGATTTTGACTGGAGCGAGGCATTTTGCCAAAGCTTGAGCGTCTGTATTGGCTGCGATGAAGACAATATCATGCATGCCACTTTCGATCATGCGATTAATTGCGTTCGATCCGCCACCACCAAGGCCTAAAACAACAATCTTGGGGATGTTGGGTTTGTTCATTCTCTCAAAATGTGATGATGTGTCCATTTTCCTTCTCCTAAAAACTAAGCTGAGATGCCTAAGCTGTTGACGATGTGTTCGTCGATGATGCAGCCTGCTTCTCTAATTGTTTGAATGTCTTGTTCACTAAATGCACCATTTTCGTTCCATACGGTAACTTTGCGTGCGTTGCATGCTTCGGTAATTGAAAAACCAATAGTGGGGCGGGATTCTGCAATGATGGGTCGCACCCGGTCGAGGGTGTTGACTGGCACACCCCATTCATAGGATGGTAGAAGCAGATAGTGATCAATTGCATAAACCCAATCGGCGAGGCTTTCGGCAACTTTGAACTCTGCGGTTTGCTTTTGGGTTTCTTCAACCTTGGCTTGCAGATCCTCAATCCACTCGGGTTTGGTGTCGTTATTGGTTTCAAAAAGTCTGGTTGGGGTGGTGTCTTGCTTTTCGCGTTTAGTGGGCGTGCTCATCAGCCAAAACAAACAGGCAATGACGTTACTATCGATGCCAAAAGCATCGTCTTCCTGACTTTCTTCGCTGATGACCAAGTCGACGAGTTTGTCATAATTGAGCTTGTCATCAATCTTCTTGCTCTTGAGGTCTGAAGCACCCATGTAAAGCATAAAGAAATTGGGCTTGCTGTTCAAGGTTTGTTTGGCGATTTGTGCATACCATTGGTAAGTGTTGATGCCAAAATGGTCTTGTTCGCCAATTTCAGTCTTGGCATAAGGCCTGGGCATGCGCCACTTGGTTTCACCGCCATGACCCCAATCCATAGGATGAGAAAAGCTTTGCGCGCTCACAGCCATATGAAGCTTTGCGCCGAATTCTAAAGTGCGGCGTTGACTTGCCAGTTGGAATGTTTTGCGAAGGAAGGAAAGATCCCAATAATCACCACCGGGTTCCAGTGCTGGGAAGACTGGTGTGATGCCATTTTGTTCAGCAAGCTGAACAAAGGGCAAATAACGGTCTAAAAAGCGTTCGACCAGGTCACCTTGTGACCAGGTGCCAGGCATCCATGCCGCTTTTGTGTTCGGTTTGTCAAAAAAGATAACGTATTTGACACCCCATTTGGCATATTGGGTGAGCAAGATACGAATTTCCTCAGGTCTGATCCCGGAGTTGACTTGAAAGTCAAAATGGATAATGGGTTGAACCCCAGCGGCGACCAAACCAGTGATGAACTCTTCTGGAATAGCAACGGTGTGGGGGCTCTTGAGCAAGAGCCAACGGCTTTCCAGTGATTTGAGTTCAGGCAAAACCTGGGCTAAATCACGCTCCAGGTAGTGCATTGTGTCTTGAAAATAATGAAATCCTAATCTTTTGTTCATATTGCATCCAGCTTCCTCTATTGCTTGCCTTATTAAGTGCAAGTAATATGCCAAAGAAAAAGAAAAATGCTATAATAGCGCCATGATTTTACTCACTGGTGGTACAGGTTTTATTAGTGGTGTTATGCGGCAGCAACTCGACTTTTTGGGTCTGCCGTATCGCTTGCTTGTTTCTGCTAATCCTGAATATCAGGTTTTGAAAAAGGGTGAGACACTCAATTTGGCAGTGAGTTCTCCAAGTGATGAGCGCGGATTGCGAGCAGCACTCAAGGATGTTGATATTGTTTACCATTTGGCTGGTGTGGAACGTATTGGCGCTCGTGGGGGCTCCTTTAAAAAAGAAGTGGAAGAATTGGACCTTTTGGTTAAGGTTTCCAAGGAATTGGGTGTGAAACGATTTTTTTACCTTAGCCACTTGGGAGCAGACCGTGCTTCGGCTTTTGGGATGATGAAGGCAAAAGGGTTGGCAGAAGGTTACCTTATGCAATCAGGCTTAACCTATACGATTTTTCGCACTAGCTTGGTTTATGGCGAAGGCGATGCCTTTACCCAAAGCTTGGCAAGTTTGGTGCGCCTTTCGCCGTTGTTGGTGCTCATTCCTGGCGATGGCAACATGTTGACCCAGCCCTTATGGGTGAATGATCTCGTGACAAGCCTGATTTGGTCTTTGGACTTGAAACAAACTGAAAATAGCGTTATTTCGGTCGGTGGACCTGAGCACCTCAGTTTCAAGGAAGTGATGGAAAATATCGCGAAAGCTATTCACCGAAAGCCAAAGATTTTGGGCTTTAGTCCGGTGCAACTTGGGTTGTTGACCCAAATTCTGCAAGCACTGATTAAAAACTTTCCGACCAACACTTTTTGGATAGACTATTTGGCTGAAAATAGAGTGACTTCTTTGGACTCTATGCCACGGCATTTTGGCATCAATCCTGCAAGATTTAGCCAAAGCTTAGATTACTTATTGAAGGATAAACCCAAAAAGCGATGAAGTATATTGTTCACGGCCATTTTTATCAACCGCCCAGAGAAGACCCTATAAGCAACCAGATACCTCACGAAAAAGGCTCGGCACCATATGATAATTGGAATGAGCGTATTACGGCAGAGTGTTATAAGCCTAACGCTAAAGAGGGAAATTTTGGAAAAATCAGCTTCAACATTGGGCCGACATTGTTTGATTGGTTGGTGAAGAACACCCCTGAAACAGCTGAGATGATTATTGCCCAGGAGCGGGAAAACTACACCAAACATGGTGTGGGTAATGGGATGGCACAGGCTTATAACCACTCCATTTTGCCGTTACAGTCCAGACTGGATAAATTGACCCAGGTTCGCTGGGGTGTTGAAGAATTTAAGTTCCGGTTTGGGCATGCCGCCCAAGGCATGTGGTTACCTGAAACAGGTGTTGACCTCGAAACGCTTTGTGTGCTTTCAGATTGTGGTTTAACCTTTACCATATTGGCACCTTGGCAAATCAATCCTGTGAAAAGTTATCTCGAGGATGGACCGTTTTTGATTGATTTACCCGGAAACCGTCCGCCATTTGTGGTCTTTCCTTATGATCGTGAGTACAGCACCATGATCAGCTTTTTGCCTAAATCGACTGAAAACGGCGACCGTTTTTTGCAGGGTGTTTTGCGTAAAAATGGTGGCAGGAAAGGTGTCACTTTGTTCGCCAGCGATGGGGAGCTTTATGGGCATCATCAACGCTTTAGAGACCTTTTTCTGAGTTACATCCTGGGGTTAGGAAGCAAAACCAATGGTGTGGACTGGACCTACCCTGGTTTGGTTTTGAAGGAGAATGACATTCATAACCGGGCAACCTTGGTTGAGCCGAGTTCCTGGTCGTGTTTACATGGCGTGGGAAGATGGGAAAGAGATTGCGGGTGTACACCTGGCTCAACCTGGAAGTTGCCGATGAGAAAGGCTTTGAATGCGATTGCTGAGTGGGTGGATGCGCGCTTTTTGGAGGCTTTTTCACCTTTAGGTCCACTTGAAGAAGACATTGAAACCCTGATTTGGGAACTACGCCATGGCTATGTTGAGGTTGTTCTGGGACTGAAAACACTGGATGCGCTTGGCTCGGATATTTTTGGGCGAGCCTGGGATACCTTGAATTTCAATCAAATCGAGACTTTGATGGAGGCCCAGGTCGAGCGGCAAAAAATGTTCACGTCTTGTGGTTGGTTTTTTGATGATTTCAATCGTATTGAGCCGGCGAATAACATCGCTTATGCCGCGAAAGCTGTTTGGCTCTGTCAACAGGTCAGCAACAAGGCCGTGGATGAATCGATTTTCGCCCTGTTAAGGGAAACAAAAAGCCCGGTGAGCGGGCTTAATGCTGAAAATCTTTTTGTGAGCACCTTAGAGCGTGCTGAACGTGAGCTGTCTAAGAAAGACCTTTAATCCATTTCATGACTTGGTAATCCGACTGGGCTTCAGAAGCCCTAAGATCATTGATTAAACTATCCAAAATCGTAAGGCTGCGGTCCAAAGCCTCTTGTGGAGGTTTGTGGGCTAATAGTTCAAGGTTTGGGATGTAGCGCAGATGCCACAACATGGTTTCTAGAGCCTCTTTATTGAACCATTCAATCCCTTCATGCTCATTGATGACGATTGCTTTGCGAAAATCGGTATTTTCCAATTGCTTTTCTAAATAAAGCGGGTGGTCTGCCATTTCGGCAAGGCTTAATTGATGCAAAGTCGCCATTTGCCATCGCATATTGACAAAGTATTCGTGAATTTTGTCAATAGGTAAACCAATTGATCTAAAGTGTTCATAAATACGAGATCTGATTTGTTCTTTATCTAACAGGGTAAGCGTCATCTGAACGCTTTCAGGGTCATAGATCGATCCGGAGATGCGACTGATAAAGGCGTATGCCAACAGATAAGCCCTTTTAGCAGGTGTCTGAACAAGCTCGTCAGAGAAGGTTTTGATGAATGGCTCGCTCGTTTCTGAGAAGTGGCTAGCTTCATCTTCATCGTAATACTTCAAACGTGTGAGGGTTTCGATTAATGCATCTATTTCATCCAAGGGTGCATTAGCATCATTAGTGGTTTTACCCAAGAAGGCGTGTGTGGCGCTATAGAGACCCAGCATTTGGCTAAGTGCTTGATCGAGGTAAGCCTTCTTCTCATCTTTGGTCGCGCTGTGATAGACATTTGCCAATTGTTGAAGGGTTACATCCAAAGCCTGTAAAAGCGGTTGTATGCGCAAGTCTTCCAAGGAGGCGTCGATATTATCGACAGGTTTGCCTTGTAAGGTGGCATGGAGTTGGGCATACTGTTCGCCATAGACGACATAAAAGTCACTCAGAACCATGCGCTCATAGGCGCTTAGTGAAAAGAATAAGCCCTTTTCATGAACTTCGGCCAGTGGACGGATAAAACTCTTGCGACTGACCTGATCGCGCATAACCAGGAAGCCATCCCGATTGTCTGGTAACCCAATCGCTTGCGGCAGGTTTTGCGTGTGAAGCTGACCATCATTGCCATCCTTGACCAAATAAGGCGCGGAAGTTTGGATCCAACCGGAAGCGTTGCCAAAGTGGTTGTTGTAGATGACCAGAGCCGATTGCCCATCGACAGCGTTGCTGTAAGAGAAGACATTTTCGTCGATTTCGTGCTCGTTAGGCTTGAAGTCATAAAGTCGGAAGCGATCAACTTCTGCGAAAAGTTTGCGCCGGTGCAGGATGGGGAAAATGTTGTGGCGGTGGGCATCAATCAACCCCAGGTCGGGATGCTCATCCCAGTATGGACGGTAATATTCCATGCCATACTTTTCGCTGTAACCTTCGATTTGTCCGTGCCCAAACATGGGCAGACCAGGCATAGTCGCCAGCAGGGTACAGATGCCAAAGTATTTATCACCTTTGCCAAATTGTTCAACCGCGGTTTTTTCGTCTGGGTTGTTCATGAAGTTGACGTAGCGCTTGAGAATTTGCGGGTCAAAGACCAGCGTGCTCTTGATAAGTTGGCGGTATTTGGCGTTTTCTTCATTGCGCAACATGTTCATGAACGCGCTGTTATAAACCCGGTGCATGCCTAATGTGCGTACAAAATAACCTTCCATCAGCCAAAAAGCTTCAGCTAAAAGCAGGGTGTTGGGTACTTCAACGGCGACCCGGTCAACCACCTCACGCCAAAATTCTTCGGGCATAGCTTGGTCAAAGGCTTCTTTGCTCATAGCGTGTTCGGCACGTGAAGGGATGTCGCCACCCGTCCCTGGTTGTGGGAACCAGAGGCGTTGGAAATGCTTTTTGGTGAGCGTCATCGCCGCGTCAAAGCGGATAATCGGGAATTGGCGGGCGACGTGCAGGATGGTTTGGATGGCAGCTTCGCGCACGGCTGGATTCAGGTAATTAAGTTGCGCTGTGTCATTCCAGGGCATGTTGGTGCCGTCATTGCCATGGTAAATGTAACGGGTTCTGCCGGTTGGGTGGTCATAATGTTTGAAAACCACCGAGGCGTCGGTGCGGTTGTAGTAATGGTCTTCTAGTTTGATGCTGACTTTGGGGTTACTGGAAAGCTCAGGTCCATTGAAGCTGTAAGCCGGGTAGGGACTTTCATCCAGGCTGACGAACCAATCGGGATGGTCATGCACCCAGTCTGAATCGATGCCCATATGGTTGGGAACCATGTCTGAAGCCAAGCGGATGCCCCGTTGGCCACAGCGTTGACTCAGGTTGTGATAAGCCGCTTCTCCGCCGAGGGCAGCCGCAATTTGGTAGCGTTCAAGCGAATAGGCTGAGGCTACAGCGTCGGGGTTGCCACAAAGCTGCTTGATGGTTTGGGAGGCTTGGCTGCGTTCCCAGAGACCGATGAGCCAAAGTGCACTAAAACCCCATTGGGCTAGTTCGTCCAGCGTTTCATCGGGGATTTGGTCCAGGTGTTTGATCTCCCGACCATATTGTCGGCTGAGTTGATTGAGCCAAACAAAGCTATTTTTTGCCATCATCACGACTTTGGGCATCCAGTCACTGTCGGGGCTGTAGTTTTCGATATTTTCCAGTTCGGACTGGCGTTGTTGGTCTGCCCAGAAGGCAGCGGAATAGTCCGGAAGATAGGTTGGCGCATTCTCGTCTTGGAAGGGCACATGAATGTAAAAAGCTTTAGAGTCTTCTGCAATGTGGTCAATCGCGCTCAGGATTTTACTAAGTCGTTCACCGATATGCTCTGTCCAATGGCTGGAAATGTAGTCCAACTGGTCGCTGAGCGAGTTGGGGAAGAGGATGGCAGGTTGGCGTAAAAAGCTGATGAGGTCCAGGTTTTCGCCATCGAAACTGGGTTGCTCCTTGAAAAAGGCTTGAACCGTGCTAATGAGCGTTTGGTAATCGCTGTTTTTAGTGAGGAAAGTGTCAGAAAACAGTTCCTGGTAAGGCTCCGCTGCAGGATTTTGGTTGAGTAGCCAGGTCAGGATCAGTTCTTCGAGGATAAGCTGACGGTTGGGTGTTTCTTCCGCTTCACCAAAGTAGTAATCGATGGTGGCGATTTTGCCGCGATAGACATCCAGAGCAGGAAAAAGTTCACTATAGGTGAGCAGGGTTTTCTTGACCTTGGAAGGCGTTACCTCTTCTTCAAGGGCTTTGAAGAGCTGAGCTCGCAGCTCTTTACCGTGCATTTCGTAGTAGCGCTTAAAAATGATGTGCGAGATTTCGTCCAGGAGTCCCAGCGCATTGATTTGACCAGGTTGGATATAGGTGGTTTGATCTTCAGGGTTTTCACGCAGTGCGTTGAGTTTTTGGGTGAAATTGCGCACCGCTTGGAAGTTGACAAAGACAAAATTACCATCAAAGGCGAAAAGCTGCTCGTCAAATTGGTATTTATCCCTTGCTGAATTAATGATGTGGAAATCCATAAAGCCTCCTGGTCAGTTGCTTAGTGTTTGATAATTCTATCATTCTAAAGAAGAAATGGGGTGGTTCGCCAAGGTATAGGCTTTATTTTATGCCCAAGAAACGTATAATTAGGTTAGAGGTCTTATGAAGCTGATTGATATTTCTGTAAAAATTCAAGAAAACATGGTGACTTGGCCAGGCGATCCTAAGGTCAAGATAGATTGGGTGGCGCGGATTGGCGAGGACAGTGATGCCAATATCAGCGCGCTGAGTTATGGTTTGCACACCGGAACGCATATCGATGTCCCTTTGCATTTTGTGAAAAATGGCTGGAGTATGGATGACCTGGACTTAGGCGTCTTGATTGGTACGTGTGAAGTCGTCCAACTACCGGATGGTTGTGATTTGATTGGACGCGAAGACTTGGAAGCTTTAGAGATTGGGTGTTTTGAGCGTGTGTTGTTTAAGACGCGCAATAGCCAGAGCTGGCCAAAAGATGCCGTGAGTTTCGATAAAGACTTTGTGGCACTGGGACCGAGTGGGGCGGATTACCTGGTGGAAAAAGGTTGTAAATTGGTGGGGATTGATTACCTTTCGATTGCACCTTTTAATGACCCACCAACGACGCATAAGCGGTTGTTGGAAGCGGGTGTGGTGATTTTGGAAGGATTGGATTTGTCGGAAGCAGAACCGGGGCTTTACGAGTTGATTTGCTTACCAGTAAAGTTGGCTGGCCGAGAAGGCGCACCGGCGAGGGCGGTCTTGCGACCCTTAGCCGATTAATGCGCGTAGCCACTTATTAGATACAAAATAAGTAATAATAACCGAGTAAACTCCTAAGAAAAGGGAGATATTGCGCGTAGGCAATAAAGAATCTCTGTAAGTTAAAGGAAAAATGTTACCTATGATCCCGTGGTAATGCGTTTGTCGATAATCTGATGTGAGTGAATCCTTATTAATCCCAATTAAAAAAATCTATCGGAATATAAAGTTGTATTGCTTATTAATCCTCAACTACTGGCATGGTCAAGAGGTGGAAGGCGAGGGTTTCGAGGTCACGGGCTTTTTTGCCGTCGCCGAGGTCTTCTATGATCTTGCCCAGCTTCTTGGTGATTTTAGGGTCATCCTGCAAAAAGAGCAGGGAACTTTCATCATTAGAGGCTAAATCTGCCAGACCCAGTTTCTCGTAAAGTTCACTGACCATACCATAACTCCACTGGTCAGAAATCTGCAGCTCATCGGCAAGGTCACGGCGTCCGATGGAATAAATGATTGCCATGCGCGCGATTTCTTTCTGACGTTCTGAAATGCCTGCGTGTACCCGTTTTCTGAGGATGACTTTATCTTCCTGGATTGGAAAACCCAAACTTGCTGCAAGTTGATAGCTTGAAGGTGTGAAGACTTGTTTGTCATCGGCGATGAAGGCGATTGCCCAACCCAAAGAGGTGCCGATATCTTCTTTGATGAGATAGCCTGCAAACACCTCAGGCTTAATTCTATTGAGAAAACGTGTCTCAGGTTTGGAGCTGATGCCAAGTATTTTGATTGGTTTTTTGCTGGTGGTTTGTGTGTTCAGCCTGGTAATCAATCCCGGGTTGGATGTCATCGAATCCAAGTCTACAACCAACAAATCGCAAGGTAAATTGTTTTTTTCAAGGTAGGCATAGGGGTCTTGCTGACAGTTCAACTCGGCGGTCAGGCGTGTGCGCCAGTCACGCACGATGAGCAAAGACATCCAGTTTCTGGCAAACAGGTCGTCACACATGATTGAAACAAATAAATCTTTGGGCATAAGGGTCTCCAATCTTTGATGGGTGAATTATAATAGCAGAAGATAAAATGGATACAGAGGTTCGTATGATTCAAAGAATTGCAGTTTTAACCAGTGGTGGTGACGCGCCAGGCATGAATGCCGCTATCCGATCGGTTGTACGTTGTGCGGTTGCTAAAGGCTGGACCACTTTTGGCGTGAGAAATGGTTATCAAGGTTTGATTAATGGCATTATGGAGCCCTTAGGCACACGCGAAGTTGGCGGTATTTTGCAACGGGGTGGCACGATGATAGGCTCTGCCCGATGTGAAGCCTTCACCACCGTCGAAGGTCGTGAACTGGCGATTCGTAACCTCAATCAAAAGGGCGTGGATGCCTTGGTGGTTATTGGCGGCAATGGCTCTCAGGCTGGCGCTAATGAACTCAACAAAATGGGCTTTCCAACGGTTGGCATTGCTTCGACGATTGACAATGACCTGGTGGGTTCGGATATTACGATTGGTGTTGATACTGCGCTCAACATTGCCCTGGAAGCCATCGATCGCCTGAAAGTGACTGCTTCTAGCCATCAACGGGCCTTTATTGTGGAAGTGATGGGTCGCCATTGCGGCTATATCGCACTTATGTCGGGTTTGGCAGGTGGTGCTGAAGCGATAACCTTACCAGAGGTTCAAACTGACCCAGAAGTGCTTGCTGAAGAATTGCGTAAAGCTTACGAACAAGGCAAAGCGCATGCCATTATTGTGGCAGCTGAAGGCGCGGAATATAACGCCAAGCGTTTGACAGAATACTTTACCGAAAACCGTGACCGCTTGGGCTTTAGCATTCGTTCGACAACGCTGGGTCATGTTCAGCGGGGTGGCGAGCCTGGGGCTTACGATCGCATTTTGGCGAGCAGACTGGGTAAAGGCGCAATTGAAGCCATTGACCGTGGTGAGTTTGGTGTTCTTGTCGGGTTAAATGGCAATAATATCATCACCACGCCGTTCGAAGCGATTGCTGGGAAAGTTAAAACACTCGATCCAGCAACGATTGAGTTAGCCAGAATATTGGATTAATACATTCTAAAAGCAGAAGTAAGGGCTCAGTTAAACTGAGCCTTTTGTTTTAAGCTTGCCTCGATAAAGGCATTCAGGTCGCCATCCAAAACGGCCTGCGTGTTACCGGTTTCATGCTCGGTGCGGTGGTCTTTGACCATCTGATAGGGGTGCAAAACATAGGAGCGGATTTGGTTACCCCATTCCATTTTTTTGTACTCACCCTTAAGGTCAGAGACAGCGTCTGCACGGGCTTCTTCCTGGATGCGGAAAAGGCGGGAGCGTAAAACGGTCATGGCGCTTTCACGGTTTTGAGTTTGCGACCGCTCGTTCTGGCAGGTCACGACCAATCCTGTTTCGTGATGGATAATACGCACGGCAGTCATGTTCTTTTGCACATTTTGCCCGCCGGCACCGGAGGATTTATAGACCTCAATGGTGATATCTTCAGGGCGGATGATGATTTCATCATTATCTTCGATTTCTGGAAGCACCTCCACCAAGGCAAAAGAGGTATGGCGGCGATGTGCAGAATCAAAAGGCGACAGGCGCACTAAGCGATGCACGCCTATTTCCCGACTCAGGTAGCCATAGGCAAAGCGTCCTTCGACGGCGATGGTCACGGATTTGACGCCGGTTTCTTCCCCTGGACTGCGCTCCAGTATCTCGGTTTTGAAGCCTTGGTTTTCTGCCCAGCGCAAATACATGCGCTCGAGCATGCCTGCCCAGTCCTGTGAGTCTGTGCCACCTGCGCCGGCATGCACGGTCAAAAGGGCATTACCTTCGTCGTACTCGCCAGAAAGCAAGAGTTGAACCTCTTTTTTCTCGAGGTCTTTTTCGAGTTTTTCTAGTTGAAGCGTGATTTCAGCGGTAAAACTGCCGTCGTCAAGGTCAACCAAATCAGCTATGCCAGCCAGCTCGACTTGAATCGAACGCCATGCCTGAACATCCCGTTCGAGGCTAGCGATTTTCTTCATTTGCGTTTGCGCGTTGTGGGGATCATCCCAAAAGTCAGGTGCTTCAGACGTCTTTTGCAGTTGGCTTAATTCGGCTTCTTTGGTATCTAAGTCAAAGATGCTCCAAAAGGGCGTCAAATTGGCTTTTTAAGCTTTCCAAACGGTCGTTTATATCCGACATGACTACTCCAAATTATCTTTAGCGAAGATGCCTTCAATGAAGGAGTCGCGGTTGAATAGCTGTAAATCTTCGACCTTTTCACCCAGACCCGCGTAAATAACCGGCAGGTTGATTTGTTCTTTGATGCCAAAGACCATGCCACCTTTTGCGGAGGTGTCTAGTTTTGCGAGAATCGCGCCGTTGAGGGCGACCGCCTGGCTAAAGGCTTCTGCCTGGCGCAAACCGTTTTGGCCGGTGGTTGTATCAAGCACGATCCAGGAATAGTGTGGGGCACCTTCCAGCGCTTTGCTGGCTACGCGATGGACCTTTTTGATTTCTTCCATCAGGTTAAAACGGGTGTGAAGGCGTCCGGCAGTGTCGATAAGTACCACATCGATATCGCGTGCGATAGCGGCTTTGATGCCATCATAAGTCACTGCACCGGGGTCACTGTCTTGTTGACTGGTAATGATGGGCACATCAACGCGCTTTGCCCAGACTTCCAATTGGTCAATAGCCGCAGCACGGTAGGTGTCCGCAGCAACTAAAAGAACAGATTTGCCCATTTTTTTGTAACGCGCGGCAAGTTTTCCGATGGATGTGGTTTTGCCTGAGCCGTTGACTCCAGCCACCATGATGACGGTGGGTTTGTGCAAGTTGAGGTTTGGTTCTTCAGGTTGGACGATGAGTTTGCTCATTTCGTCTTTGACCACGTCACGAAGCTGCTCGGTCTTGGTGAGCCCTTCTTTTTCCACGATTTGTTGGGCAATGAAAATCAAATCAAGCGTCGTTTTTACGCCAATATCGGCTTGGATGAGCAATTCTTCGAGGCGATCCCAACTTTCGTCGTTGATTTCTGTCGCGCCAAAGTATGTCGCAATCTTGCCAAAGGTGACGTCACGGGTCTTTTTTAGGCTGTCACGCCATTTATTAAACATGTTTTCCATAGGTTCTCGATTATATCACTTTGCTTTTATAGAGCCGGCGAGTTGTCCACAACCGGCATTGATTTCGATGCCCCGTCTTAGACGCACTGTCACACGAACGCCTTGGCTCACTAAAATGTCTCTAAACGCTTGCACACGCTCGTGGGATGAACCTGGGTAGGGGTAAGCCTTGCTGGGATTGAGCGTGATGAGGTTGACGATGCTGAGCATGCCTTTGAGTAGTTTGGCAAAGGCATGGGCGTGCTCGGGGGTGTCATTGATTTGATCGATGAGCGCGTATTCAAAAGTGACCTTGCGGTTAGTATCGGCGATATAGTCCCGGCAAGCTTGCATCAATTTATCCAAAGGGAATTGATGGTTAGCGGGCAGAAGTTGGCTGCGCAAAGCATCGTCCGGTGCATGCAAAGAAATTGCCAGGTTCACCTGGGGATGATCTTCGCCAAATTGGGCGATGCGCGGAATGATGCCTACCGTACTAACCGTGATGCGTCGGGCACCGATGCCTAGCCGTTCTGGGTCAGATAAGGCGTGTAGAGCGTTGGAGACATTGTCGTAGTTGAGGAAGGGTTCACCCATGCCCATAAACACGATATTTCGCAGCGTGTCATCATCTTTGCGTAACTCCCGTTGAAAGTAGATGAATTGCCCTAAAATCTCACCCATGCTTAAGTTGCGGGCAAACCCTTGCTGACCGGTTGCGCAGAAGACGCATCCCATCGGGCAGCCCACCTGGGTTGAGATGCAAAGCGTATTGCGGCGCTCAAAGCGCATCAGAACGGCTTCGATGAGGTGATGATCATGGGTTTCAAAGAGTACTTTTTCAGTATCGCCACTTTTTGAGAAGACACGGCTGTGTAATTTTAAGGGTGAGATTTCGAATTCGTTTTCTAAACTTTCCCGCAGCGTCTTAGGGATGGCATCAAATTCGTCAAAGCTTTCGTATAGCTTATTATATAAACCCTGTAGCATTTGCTTGGTTCGGAAGGCGGGTTGCCCCAGAGCTTTCATTTCGTCTGCCAGCTGCTCGCGTGTAAGGTCATAGATAAAAGGTTTAGTCATTGAGCAGCTCCCAAAGATTATTGGCAATAAGATCAATTTTGATATCGGATACTTTTGCTTCGTTTAGCGATGTCACACCAGAGAGAACCAAAGCGTTCAGCAATCCGGCATTTTGGGCACCGAGAATGTCGGTTTCAAGCCGATCACCAACTGCCATCGCTTCACGAGCAAGGATACCCATTCGCTTTAAGGCTTGGTTGAACATGAAGGCTTCAGGTTTGCCGATAACCAGCGGTTTTTGACCGCTGGCAACTTCAATCGCTCTCACAATGGTTCCAGCGCCAGGGATGAGTCCTTCAGGAACAGGGAAGGTTGCATCGGTATTTGTGGCGATAAACTTTGCACCACGACGGATGAGTTGGCTGGCGTAACGTATTTTGTCATAGGTCAGGTTTTTGTCTAAGCCAATGACGACAGCGTCAGCTTCAGGGGTTTCATCCAGTTCCAGGACCTTGAAGTTCGCTTCAACAAACCGTTTGATTAAAGAATCGCTGCCTATAACATAGACTTTTGCGCCTTGAAAACCGTTTTCTTTGAGGTACTCAAGGGTTGCCATAGCTGAACTTAGGATGTGTTTTGGCTCTAGAGTGACGCCAAAGCCGGACAACTTGTCCAGGTATTCAGTGACGCTCTTGCTTGAGTTGTTGGTGGCTAAAACAAAAGAAAGCCCCAGCTCTCTGATGGTCTCAAAAATCTGGGGCAAGTTTCCAATAGCTTCTTCATCACGCCAGAGGACACCGTCCATGTCGAGCACGAGCCCTTTCAAGCGCGGGAATCTGTCCGTTATCATCTGGTCGTTTTACTTCTTAGGTGGTTGCAAAACCTTATCAATCAATCCGTAAGCCACAGCTTGTTCTGCGGTCATATAGAAATCGCGGTCAGTATCGCGTTGAATTACTTCCAAAGGCTGTCCAGTAACATTTGCGAAAAAGTCATTCAACGAGGTTTTGAGGCGCAGAATTTCTTTTGCCATGATTTCGATATCTGAAGCTTGACCTTCTGTGCCGCCCAAAGGTTGGTGCAAGTGAATGGTAGCGTGGGGCAGGGCATAGCGCTGACCTTTTGTGCCACCAGCCAACAAAACTGTACCAAAGCTGGCGGTCACGCCGACTGCGACAGTGCTGATGGGGTTGCTAATCATATTCATGGTATCCAAAATCGCCATTCCGGCATAAATGGAACCACCAGGTGAATTGATATACATCTGAATGGCTTTATCAGGGTCAGATTGATTGAGGTAAAGCAATTGCGCCACGATCAGGTTGGCAACCTGGTCGTTAATGGCGGAACCGACAAAGACAATACGTTCCTTCAAAAGGAGCGAGTAAATATCATAAGCGCGTTCGCCATGGGCCGTTGGCTCAACGACCATAGGCACGAGTGATCTAAAATTGTTCATGTTTTTTCCTTAACTTGTTTTGCTAAAAGCATAACAAGGGAATGTAAGAAGAATGTTTATTCTTGAGGTTCTTCTTTGGTTTCTTTCTTAGCCTTGCTTGCCTTAGGTTTGGCTTTCTTATCTTCGGTTGCTTCTTTTGCTTCTTCAGCGACTGGTTCGGCTTCTTCCTTGGCAGCTTTGGCTTTGGCTTTCTTCGCCTTAGGTGCTTCGACTTGGATGACATCCGGGCTGGCTAAGGACTTCAAAAGCTCGAATTGTGCCTGACCCATGGCGCGGTTGTAGGCTTCCATGGTGACGTTTTGGGAGAATTGCTTGGAGCCAAGGCTCTTTTGCGCTTGTTCAAGTTGTCCTTGCTGAACCATCGAGCGGATGACATTTTGGATTTCAGCTTCCAAGGTCTTTTCATCGATTTGAACTTCATGCTTCTTGGTCAGTTCGTTCATGATCAAAGAGCGTTCCAAGCGATTCTTGGCATGCGGTTTGATTTCTTCTTCGATGTACGTTTCTTTGTCGGTCTTACGTAACTTCAGCATCAGTTCAAGGTCCATACCTTGGTGGGAGAGCTGGTGCTCCAGTTGATGCAGCATGTCTTCTTCGGCTTCTTGCAGCTCCTGAGGACAGTATTTGATGGTGGAATGTTCACGTAGTTGGTCCACTAACTCAGTGAAGTAATTGTCATCATATTCCGTGTTTTTGCGGTTCTCGATGAACTTCTTGATGTCTTCACGAAGGGCTTCTTCGGTTTCATAACCGCCAACTTGTTGCAACATTTCGGGTGTGAGTTCAGGTGTCTGCAACTCTTTTACTTCCTGGATGTTGGCAACAAAATGGATGGTTTTACCTGCGAAGTCTTCATCGCGGGCATCTTCTGGGTAGGTGTGGTCAAATTTGATGGTCTTGCCAGCTTTTTTACCGATGAATTCGCGATTGAAACCTTGGAAGGGCCATTCGCTGGGTCGGGCAACATCTTCAGCCTCGATGAGCAATTGCTGTGGGGTGTCTTTGATAATGATGGCTTCTTCACCTTCGGCGGCTTTGCTGTCGGTGCCTTCAAGGGTTAGGAAGACAACGTCACCTTCTTTGGCAGCCCGGTCAACGGGCACAACATCGGCGAAATTGCGCTTGATGTTGTTGAGCTCTTTTTCAATTTCTTCGTCCGTAACCGGTTCAGGTTTGTATTCTTTTTGAAGCTTGTCATCACCGATTAGGGTCACTTCTGCTTCCAAAGGAACGATAAACTCGAAGGTAGGTGGGTCATAGCTGCTGATGTTTTCCAATTGACCGGGACCAAAAGGTTTGATGGCTTCTTGGTCAAGCACTTTGGGATATTCCTCTTCGAGGAGTAAATCGACCGCTTCTTGGATTACGCTGGCTTCACCAACATGATTGAGCACCATGTTATAGGGAGCTTTGCCGGGGCGGAAGCCGGGGATGCGCGTGCTTTTGGCAATTTTGCGCGCGGCACGGCGTTTGTATTGTTCAAGCAAGTCCTGTTCGAACTCTGCTGTGATTTTTACCTGATGGTCGTCTGTGTATTCTTTGGTTGTTTTCAAGGTATACCTCATTAAGTCTTTATGTCGTTTATGTGAAGTGGGGAAAGAGGGTCTCGAACCCTCACGCGTCGCCGCACATGATCCTAAGTCATGCCTGTCTGCCAATTCCAGCACTTCCCCTCGGCGGTAAATTATAAGCGTATGGATGGTGAACGTCAACAAATAGGCTTTTGCTAAATTCATCAACAGAATGAAGGTGTCCAATGTCAATTTAGGTTGATAGAGTTTTATGTTTGGAGTATTATCGAT
>CAZUZM010000027.1:0-18221 GCA_964624615.1 uncultured Anaerolineaceae bacterium | reverse complement strand
TGTCGGAGTAAAATTCGACCTAGGGTTCGAATCCCTACCTCCCCGCCTTCAAAATTCTGCCTTCGGGCAGTTTTTTGTTTAACCACCACCAACACCATGCAAAAACACAAAGAAGTGGTTTTAACAAGTAAAGCCAATTTCGTTCCAGAATCAAGTATAATTTCAGCATGAAGCAAGCCCCAATTAAAGCATCTTTCCTGCCCTGGCTGCCGGCCTTTTTTAGTTTGCTCATCATCGGTGGACTTGGGCTCGGTTTGGTATTGACCCAATCTTTTCCCACCTTGGGTCCTCGCTGGCTCTTTTTCTTTTTCCTCATGCTGCTTTGCAGTGGCCTTTTTTTACCTCTGGCATGGTTCATCAACCTGCGTTTCCCATCCAATCCTCCAGCCAAGCCTATCGTCATCATCCGCCAAGCGCTTTGGGGAGGGCTTTTTGTCAGCCTTTTGGCATGGCTTCAAATGGGTCGCGTTTTAACCCTAATTGTTGGCTTTGTCATCGCCACCGTTTTAGGTGTTATTGAATTCTTCTTACGCGTTTGGGAGCGCAGTCGCTGGAGACCAAGCGAAGAGGCTGGATAACCATGGCCGACTTTCGTAACATTCCATCCGTTGACCAACTCATCTCTTCCGAAGCCATTCAAGACACACTGCGCACTTACGGTCACGACTGGACCGTAGCAGCCACGCGTGAGGTACTTGCAAATTGCCGCGAAGACCTCAAAAACGGAAACCCGCTGTCTGAAACCACGGAAATCATTCAAAAAATCAGCACACTTTTGAGCAAACAAGCCAGCTCAGCCTTAACCAAGGTTATCAATGCCACCGGCGTCCTGTTGCACACCAATTTGGGTCGTGCGCCCCTCAGCAAAGCAGCAGCCCAGGCGGCATCCGAGTTGAGCCAAAGCTTCAACACCCTCGAGTTTGACTTAAGCAGTGGCAAGCGGGGCAGTCGTGAAAGCCATTGTGCCGACTTCATTTCCCGCCTAAGTGGTGCTGAAGATGCGTTGGTGGTCAACAACAACGCCGGCGCGGTGCTTCTAGCGTTAAGCGCGCTTGCTAAAGGTAAAAAGGTCGCCATTTCGCGCTCGCAACTGGTCGAAATTGGAGGTGGTTTCCGCATTCCAGACGTCATGCGACAATCCGGTGCAAAGCTGGTCGAAGTCGGCACCACCAACCGCACCCACCTTCGAGACTACGAAGCTGCGATTGAAGAAGGCATACAAATGGTGATGACCGCCCACCAAAGCAACTTCCAAATTTTGGGGTTTACCGCCGAACCTGAACGCAAAGAAATCGGCCAACTGGCAAAAGCTGCCAACATCACATTATACGTTGACCTCGGCTCTGGCTCCTTTGTGGACATGGAAAAATACGGACTGGCACACGAGCCAACCGTGCCCGAAGTCATCGCCCAAGGAACAGACTTGGTCAGCTTCTCTGGCGACAAACTTTTGGGTGGTCCCCAAGCCGGCATTCTGGCGGGAAAACGCGCACTCATCAACAAGTTGCGCCGCCATCCGCTTTATCGCGTTTTAAGGCCTGATAAACTGTGCCTGGCAGCCCTTTCTGAAACCCTGTTGCACTACCTCAAAGGCGATTACGAAAAGGAAATTCCGCTCTACCGCATGTTAGCCCAGAGTGAGCAAGCCATAAAAACACGCGCCGAGGCTTGGCAAAAAGCCATCGGTTTTGGCGAGATTATTCCAGGAGAATCAACCATTGGTGGTGGCAGCCTTCCAGGCGAGACCTTGCCCACCTGGTTACTCCAACTTAGTCCAAAATCGCCAAACAAACTGCTAAAATCCCTGCGTGACCAAAACCCAGCGCTCATCGCACGCATTCAAGACCAAAGCGTCGTTTTAGACCCACGCAGCGTTCAAACACACGAAGACGACATCATCATCAAACACTTAATGCATTGCACAAAATAGAGGAACCATGAAACAAGACATTGATCAACTTATGCAAAAACACAACGTGGACGTCCTTTGGCTTAGCGGACCCGCCGAAAACAACCCCACCATGTATTATCTCACCGGTGGTGGCCACATTACCAACGCCGATCTCTTTTATCGACCCGGTAAAACACCTATCCTTATGCATGGCACCATGGAGCGTGACGAAGCTGCAAAAACCGGCTATGACCTGCTCAGCTATGCCAACTATCCCGTCCAGGACTTAATTAAGCAATGTGACGGCGACTTGGGTCAAGCCATTGTCTTGCAATTCAAACAGATTTTCGAGGACCTCGAAATCACCAAAGGACGCGTGATGGTTTATGGCAAACGTGAGATGGATAAAGTGTTGCCGCTCATCCAAGGGTTGCAAAAAGCATTGCCTGAAATTGAATTTGTTGGCGATGTCAATGACACCATCCTCTTGGAAGCACGTGCCACCAAAAGCGCTGATGAAATTGAACGCATCCGTCAAATGGGCGTGCGTACGACAACGGTGGTCGGAAAAACCGCCGCATTTCTGCAAAGCCACGCCGTGGATGAAAACGAAACCCTCATCAAAGCCGATGGCACACCCTTAACCATAGCGGACGTCAAAAGCCAAATCAATCTTTGGCTGGCAGAAGCCGGTGCAGTTGACAGCGAAGGCTTGATTTTCGCTATTGGCCGTGACGCCGGTGTGCCCCACAGCAGTGGGAACCCCGAAGATGTCATCAGCCTGGGCAGAAGCATCGTCTTCGACATCTTCCCGGCGGAAACCGGTGGTGGCTATTTCTACGACTTCACCCGTACATGGTGCCTGGGTTACGCACCCGAAGAGGTCAAGAAAGCTCACGAACAGGTTGCCAAGGTTTATGACACCGTTGTTTCTGAACTCGAACTCGGCGTAAACGCCTCTAAGTTCCAGGCACGCACTTGCGAGCTGTTTGAGGAAATGGGTCATGAAACCATTCGCCAAAACCCACGTCTAGAGCAAGGATATATTCACAGCCTGGGCCACGGTTTGGGTTTGAATGTACACGAAAAGCCCTTCTTTGGTCGCAAGGACGATCCCAGCAACATCCTACAGATCGGTTCCGTCTTCACCATTGAACCTGGTCTGTATTACCCTGAAAATGATTATGGCATCCGGATTGAAGATACCTGGTATGTCAAAGCTGATGGCAGTTTCGAAAAGTTTGTGGAATTTCCCCGCGACTTGGTGCTGCCCATGAAAGGATAAACGATGAAACAAGCCCAATTGCGCGTTTTAGGTATCGAAAGTTCCTGCGACGAAACCGCCGCAGCCATTGTTGAAGGCGGTCGGGTCATTCAAAGCAATATTGTTGCCAGCCAAATCGACCTGCATGCCCAGTTCGGCGGGGTTTACCCTGAACTCGCCTCACGCGAGCACGTGCGTGCCATCTATCCAACGGTAGAATCGTCACTGCAAAAAGCGTATATGAACCTTTCTGAGGTTGACGCCATCGCTGTGACTCAAGGTCCTGGCTTGGCCGGTTCCTTGGTGATTGGGGTCAACATGGCAAAAGCCTTAGCCCTTGCCAGTGGCAAACCGCTAATCCCGGTTAATCACCTCGAGGCGCATCTTTACGCCGCCTGGTTGCACAAAGCCGGCACAAAACCCGGACCTGAGCCTAAATTCCCGGTGATTGCGCTCCTCGTTTCTGGTGGCCACACCGAGTTGATCCTGATGACAGATCATCTGCAGTATCAAAGCCTGGGCGCTACCCAAGATGACGCCGCTGGAGAAGCTTTTGACAAGGTTGCACGTCTGTTAAAACTCAGCTATCCTGGCGGTCCGTCTATCCAGGCTGCGGCACAAGACGGCGACCCAAATGCCTATAAATTCCCCATCGCCAAGCTCGACCAACCTTGGGACTTTTCCTTTAGCGGCCTCAAAACAGCCGTCATGCGCCAGGTGGACGCCTTTAAAGATTTTGCCACCGACGTTCCCGTGGCTGATATCGCTGCCAGCTTCCAGGCAACGGTCGTTGAAACCCTGTTTAGCAAAACCATGGCAGCTGCTCAGGAATTTGGCGCAAAAGAAATCATCGTTGCCGGTGGCGTGAGTGCCAACCGCGCTCTGCGAGATGCATTCCGCGCGCAAAACAAATTCAAGGTTCACATCCCACATGTCAGCCTTTGCACCGATAACGCCGCGATGATCGCCGCCGCAGCCTATCGGCATTTGGTTGCCGGCGAGAGCTACGGGCTCGATTTTGACGTCCTGCCCAACATGGCACTCGCTACACCAGCTTGAAACCCAGTCAACTTTATCGGACAATAGGGTTACTAACACGTTGATAAAAGAACAAACGAGGAGTAAACATGTACGCAAAAGTTAGCTGGAAAGAAGATCAACACTTTCAAGGCACGGCAACCACCGGTCATTTGGTCGATTTGGATGTCCCCTCTTCAACTGGTGAGAAAAATAAAGGCTTTTCGCCCATGGAGCTTATGGCAATGGGTGCGGCTGGATGTACCAGCATGGATGTTTTGAGCATTCTCAAGAAAAGACGTCTGGACGTGCGCGGTTTTAACGTCAAAGTTGAAGTGGACCGCCGCGATGAAATTCCCCGTGTTTTCACCCATTTGCATTTTATTTATACCGTAAGCGGGCCCAATATTAAGCTGGAAGATGTTGAGCGCGCGGTGCAACTTTCTGAGGATAAATATTGCCAGGGTATTGCCATGATGCGCGCCAGTGGTGCTAAAATCACCAATGAAATAATAATCGAAAACACCGAAGCCTAAATCTAAAACGAATAGCATTACTATATAGAGAATGACCGGTTAAGCCATTAACCGGTCATTCTTTGGTATACTCTAGCTATCACACTCGGAACGTGCGGGTCTAAAGGATCGCGACTTAATGAATGAAAAACTGAAAGAAACCCTCCTTTCCATTTTGCCCATCACCATCATGGTGCTTCTCATCCACTTCAGCTCTTTTGCCACCCTTGATTCGGTACTCCTCACACGCTTTTTGTTGGGTGCCCTGTTAATGATGATCGGTTTTCCGCTCTTCTTACAAGGGGTGGATATGAGCATCGAGCCGATGGGCGAACAGCTCAGTGGTGCCTTGGTCAAATCCAACAAGATGGTCATCGTCCTCATTGGCGGTTTCATCTTAGGCTTTTTGGTCAACGCTGCTGAACCTGATGTCCACATTTTCTCACGCCAATTCGCCAACCTCACCATGGAAAGCCTAAGTCACTGGTTTTTCGTCATCATCATGTCCCTTGGTTTTGGTTTGTTGGTTGCCTTTGGTCTCTTGCGCATCATTCGCAACATCAAAATGCGCATTTTTATCGCCGGGCTCTTTGTGCTCTTGCTGGCTTTACTGCTCATCACCGGTGAAGAGTTCATCGGTGTCGCATTCGATACCTATGGCGCAACCACCGGCGCAATTGCAACACCCTTTCTTTTAGCCCTGGCAATCGGTGTTTCAGCAAAAACCCGACGGGGTACTGACGAAGCCGCTGAATCATTCGGCATCCTGGGCATCGGCTCTATTGGTGCTGTGATTGCCATCCTGGTTCAAGGCATCCTGATGAAAGGCAAGCCGATAAATGACCCTGACCAAATCGCGGCAATAACTTCCCATGCCCTCAGCCATGGCGAATTCTTCATACAAACCGCCCTGGAAACCCTGCAGGAAGTGGCATTGGGCTTCTCGCCCATCCTCATCAGCTACTTCATTGCAGCCATCTTTTGGATTAAGCCTAAAAAGCGTGACCTGCGCCGCATTAGCCTTGGCGCGGTTATCACCTTCGTGGGCTTGCTGATTTTCCTCACCGGCGTCTATTTCGGCTTTTTGGAAGCCAGTAAACAAATCGGCTTTCTGATTACCGAATCAGGCTCCATTTGGCCACCCATTTTGGTTGGGGCACTCTTTGGCTTGGTGACGATTTTTGCGGAACCCTCAGTCCACATCCTCAACGCCCAAATTGAAGAAGAGACCTCCGGTTCTATTCGCAAAAGCACGGTGCTTTGGACCTTGGCCATCGGCGTTTCGCTTGCGGTAACCCTTTCGGTTCTGCGCATCCTCATTCCAGAATTTAGAATCGCCCACATGCTCATCCCCACCTTGATAGCGTGTATCATTCTTTGCTTCTTTGTGCCTGAAATCTTTATCGGCATCGCCGCTGACTCTGGTGGTGTTGCTTCTGGCACCATGGCAGCGGCATTCATTTTGCCCTACGCCCAAGGCCTTGCCTCTCATACCGAAGGCGCATCACCATTGATCGATGGTTTCGGCGTCATCTCCTTCATCGCTTTTGTGCCGATTCTAAGCATGATGATCCTTGGATTCATCTATCGCATCAAAGCAAAAAAAGCTGCGAAACAGCAATAAAGAAACGCGTTCAGGAATCAAAGTGAGACGATATGAATAACGAAACAATAAAACCTGTTAGCAACCCAGACCTTCTCTTTATCGGCGTGGTCACACGTGGCAAGGGAAGCCAAATGATGAACCTGTTACGACGTCGCGGCGCTACCTATGCCGTCTGCACCTTCGCAGAAGGTACGGTACCCGGGCACGTTTTGCGCATGTTGGGCATGGCTAAGACGAAAAAAGAGCTTGTTTTGGCTCTGATTAGCCAAGAAAACGAAGACACCTGCTATGAAGGCTTGGCTTTCGAACTCAAGTTAGACCACCCAGGCCATGGCGTGGCATTCTCTGTGCCGCTCTGCAGCCATCCTGCTCCAAACGAAGAAAACCCCCTTGCGGCTTCGCTCATCATTGTCGATAAAGGCAAAGGTGAAGACGTTTTGGACCTTTTCGAACAGTTGGGTTTACGTGGTGGCACCATGCTCGGTGCTTATGGCGGTGCGACAATCGCCAAAATCCTTTTCGATATGCCCGTGCAACCTGAAAAAGAACTGGTTTTCGTGGTTGCCCCAGACCTTAAGATCAAAGAAATGTTTGCCGCACTCGGTCCAGCCTTAAACATGGACCAGCCCAATCAAGGCATTGCGGTTAGCTTCACCATCACGCGCTCCCTTGGGCTCTACAGCGCTGAACAGAAAGGAAATTAACATGCAAAGAAGAATGTTAATGTTGAGCGTGCCTCTCGGAAAGGCCGAACGTGTCGTCCAGCTGGCAAACGAAGCCGGTGCCACAGGGGCAACCATTTTACATTGTCGCGAAATGCTCCCCAACCCAGGGGCTTTCCAGTTGGAACCCCAGCGTGATTTAGTCGTCATGGTCATCAATGCTGACTTACAAACCGAAATTGAAGCCAGCATTCAAAATGGGTTTGATGAGGTACTCGGCTTTTACTGTCTGCCCATTCTAGATTCTGTAGGCCTCGACGCTGGCTTACCCATCGCTCGGTAAGAAACAGTCAAAGTTCTTAACCCTAACTTGAAGAAGTACCAGCCTTGGTAAATGCACAAACCAAGGCTGGTTCTGTATATTTTGAAAACTGGTAAAATTGTTTTGGAAGTCACGATGAAAAAGTCACTCAAGCTCTTCGTAACAATCATGATTATTGCGCTATTGACTGCTTGCGCAAAAAATACGCCTGTGCCAACCGATCTGCCTGCACCTCAGGTCATCAGTGGCGACAAGCACTTGGTTTCGCCAACTGCTACACCTGAAATCAGTCAGGCGAACGTTGACGGTGACACACCAACACAAGAAGTGTTGCCTGAGCCACCTCAAAACGCCAGCCGATACAAGTTGGACCTCATCCTGGATTATTACTCGAAGTATGGCACGGTGAGCGAAACCATCACCTATACCAATCGGACGGGTCAAGCTTTGGAAAGCATCCTATTGCTGATCCCACCACGCGATTTTGAAGGGTCGATTACCATCCAATCCTTGACTGGGGAAAAAGTCAGCGGCCATTCGGATGAAGGGCATAAAACCTGGGTCAAATTAGGAACACCTTTAGAGGCAATGGAAACCACGTCTCTCACCATCCTCTTTAGACTCGCTTTCCCTCAACAAGAAGGTATTTTTGGTTATACCAACCGCCAGCTCAACATCGCCGACTGGTATCCCTTTATCCCACCCTATGATAAAGACAAAGGATGGCTGGCTTACGATCGCGTCACAGATGTCAATAATATTATCGTTGGCGAATACCTCGTTCAGGAAATTGCTCATTTTGATGTCAGCCTAAAGCTCATCAACCAACCCGAACTCATCGAGGTTGCCGCCAGCGCACCAGGCAACAAAGAAGGTGATATCACCTATTACAAACTTGCCAACACCAGAGCCTTTGCTTTTTCGGTTAGTGACAGCTATTTTGAGCACGAAATCGTTCACAATGGCACACGTATTCGCAGCTATTTATTCATGAACCACAAGGAAAAAGGTCCTGAACTTTGCGAAATCGCAAGAAAATCATTGGAACTTTTTGAGGAGCTTTTTTATCCCTACCCACGTGAAATAATTTCCATTGTCGTAGGTGATTTTTTACACAATATGGAAATGGACGGCATGTTCATGCTCAGCCACAAAGTGATTGACTTTTACGACAAAGGTGAGCGCAATAACCTGACCATTTTGACGCCTCATGAGCTTTCTCACCAATGGTTCTATAGCCTGATTGGCAATAACTCTGCACAGGAACCCTGGCTTGACGAATCATTGGCGACCTATATGGAGCTGCTCTATTTCGAGCGCTATCACCCCGATTCGGTCGATTGGTGGTGGCGCAACCGCGTTTTCGAATATGACCATAGCGGTTATGTGAATGATGATATTCATATCGCCGGTGGGTATGAAAAATATCGTGGCGCAATTTACTTGAACGGCGCACGTTTTCTAAACGATTTACGTCATCTTGTAGGCGAAAAAGCCTTTTTTGCAGCCTTAAAAGATTATGCCTACGCAAACACCTGGGGAATTGCCACCAGCGAGGATTTCTTTGAGGCTTTTCGCGCGCATAGCAAGGCTAACCTGGATGGTTTGATGATCCAATACTTCCGCAACTAAGCCATAAACCGTTTTTTTCTAATGCGTTATAATGCAATGTTAGTGATTGCTTACCTTTCTGACGGCGCTTAGCCTTCGGAATTAAGGAGTGTTATGACTGATAATAAAAATATTCAACCTAAAAAACCTTTTTATAAGGACCCTATCATTCTTGGCGTGATTGGTCTTTTAATTCTGGCGATTGTTTTGCTTAGCCTTTGGTTGACCAGAAGCAAGCCGGCAGAGCTCTCAAAGATTTCTGAAGGGACGCCTGCCCAGCAAGACCTCGCCACGCCCTTTGTCAAGGTGGACACGGCAGTTCCAATGCCGACGCGAGAGCTGGTTACCGCCACCGAAGCACCGATTGAAGAACAACCCACCACAGTACCAGCAAGGACTGAAGTCATTACCTACACCATCCAGGAAGGGGAATCCCTGACCCAAATTGCGGAAAAATTTGGCATTTGGCCGGACACCATCATCTGGGCTAATCGCTATGAATTGGGCACCAATGTGCAGGATTACGCTGCTGGAGACACCATCTTTATTCTGCCGGTCAATGGCGCCTACCATACCTGGTATGAGGGTGAAGGGTTGAATGGTGTCGCCAAGTACTACGGCGTCACGGCTGATGCCATCATCGACTACCCGGGTAACAACCTCGACCGCGCGACTTTGGGCACCACATCCTCACCCAACATTAAGCCGGGAACGCGACTCGTTATCCCTGGTGGAGTCATTTCGGACTATTTTGCGGACGATTCTCTGCTCTACTACGCCGCCGTGCAAAAACTGCGCTCCTTACCCAAAGGCACACCAGAAACCTATCCCGCGCCACGCTCAGAAATCATTTCTTATGAAGTTCAAGCAAAAGATTCGATCTTTAGCATTGCCGAAGCATTCAATCTAGAACCTGAAACCATCCTTTGGGCAAACCGATACATCATTGGTGACACACCTGATGGCGTTCACCCTGGCCAAAGCTTGATTATTCTCCCAGAGGACGGTGTTTTTCACGCATGGTCCTATGGTGAAGGGCTCAATGCCGTCACCAAAACCTATGGTGTAAAGCCCGAAGATGTGTTCGCTGAACCTTTGAACCAACTGAGTAAAGAACAAGTCGGCGACTTTAGCCTGCCTAAAATTCCAACCGGTCAGTTCCTTTACATCCCTGGTGGAAAAGGCATGACACCGAGCTGGGTTTCTTATGTGGCATCTGAAAACGACCCGACCGTGAAGCGTGCAAATGTCTCTTACTTGGGCGCTTTTTCCTGTGGTAGTGCGCTTACCATGCGCGGTTCCGGTGCTTGGGTGTTACCCACCACAACCAGCAATATTTCGGGTTATGAGTACAACCCACCTGTCCATAACGGCTTAGACTATGCCGGAACGACCGGCACACCGCTCTTTGCAGCGGATAACGGTGTAATCATCTACGCCGGCTGGTCAGACCGTGGATATGGCAACACCATTGTGGTTGACCATATGAACGGTTACATTAGTCTTTACGCTCATCTTATGGAGGGCGGATTCAATGTCGGCTGTGGCCAAGCGGTTTACGCCGGCACAACCATTGGTTATATGGGTAATACCGGGAATTCAAGTGGTTCTCACTTGCATTTTGAAATTCGCTACGAAGGTTCACCAGTCAACCCGCACGGCTTTGGCCTCTAAAACCAACCATAAACACACAAAAGCCCGTCGCAGGACGGGCTTTTATTTTTAGAAACATGAGCACTATTTGTCTGCTGGAATAAGACTTTCTGAATCAGAAAGCGTGCTGGCTCGGATAACAAATTCTCCTTTTTTCAACAAGCCTTGGTATGCCACATGACTTTCTACCGGAATCCAACCCGATAGGTTGAAGGGCAAGACTTCCGAAGCAGCCGGAATCCATTGTCCGTTGTATTTACGCGCCAGATGGATGTGCGTGCCGGTTGAAATGCCACCCTCGCAAGAGGGATGGCCGATGCGATCACCTTGCTTCACCACAGCACCCGCTTTAACACGCCCTTCTTCAGCGACATGCAGATACAAAACCACCCACCCGGTGCGCTCATCACCATCACCGTCCAAGTCCAACATCACCGTACCGACATCTGTGCGTGCCACAACACCATCAGCCACTGCCAGGGCAAACTGCTCGGTTTTGACACAGCCTTGGGTGGGAAGAGGTGGCGCAAAATCGATTGCTGCCCAAGGTTTCCCCGAACCCCAGGCTGTGTGAGGTCCACCTGTATAAGCCCAAATGCTATTTTTTTGAAAGGGTAAACGCATATCCGGTTGAGTTAAGCTCCCGGGAAAAACAAGCAAGTCACCTGTCCATGGGCTGCCAAACATGCCCGTAAAGATTCGCACAAACCCATCCGGGCCGATTGCACGCTTATAGGCTTCACCTTCATAAATCTGGGCAAAATAGAGTTGTAAAGCCACAGTTGCGGCATTTTGCCAGGGATCAATATTTTCCAGAAGACCATCAGCAAAGCTGATATGGTCAATTTCCTTATTGACATAGCGATAAAAACAATCATTAAGTTTGTTGGCTACCAATGACATTTGCGCACTCACCCCAGGGTGTGACTGCTTGAAGCCCATAAAGGCGTCTTCATTATCTGCATCACGGTTTGGATTACTTAGTGCACTTGTCTGAAACTCCAGTAGAGCCAAGAGTAACTTAGGGTTGATACTGTAGTTAAGGGCTAAGCGATCAATCATATCTCCGGCGAGCATAGAAACACCGTCTACCGACCCTCGGTATCGTTTAAACCAACCTGGTGTCGCATTGAGGAAAGCCTGCGTATCAAAACCAATCGCATTCGGTCCATTCACAAAAACCGCATCCGGAATCATTTGATAACTGGTTCCCCAGAAAGGCTTGTAATAAATGGGCATTTTCATGGGAAAACCAGGTGGCAGGGTTGTCACATTTTCTGGAATGTCCGGGTTATGAAACATAATTTCTCGTGGTGTGGCACCAAAACGCCAAGCTAAGTGCGCCAGGCTATCACCACTTTGAGCCACATAATCCACCAGCGTGCCTGGCTCATAAACTGGTCGTTGGTCAAAAGGTGTCGCACTTGGCAAAACTTCTGTGCTTGCCTCTGCCACCGGTGACACAATATAATGAGGCCGTTCCGGGACACAACCCAAAACAGCCGTCAAAATAAACAGAGAGAGACTAATAAGTAGTGCGGACCATCGAAATGTCTTCATAAGTCATGCCCTTTTGGACTTGAACAAAAGGATATCACAAAGTTTTAAAGGCGTTTTTTAGCGCGAAATTTGCGAGCTGGCAACGCCATACAAATTGGCTTGCACCATTTCTTCGCCTTTGACCAACCAGCCGCCCAAAGAAATGGGGTCCATGACCGCACGCCAACCACTCATGACGAAAGGCATCGGTCCATCCGCCGGCACCCATTCACCATTGTATTTTCGGGCGATGTGCAGATGACTTCCGGTTGAAATCCCGCCTTCACAACTGGGATGACCAATGCGTTGACCAGGGGATAACCAAGTACCAACCTCAACGCGGTTCTCTGTTGCAACATGCATATAAACAATCACCCAACCGGTCTGCTCGTAACCATCACCATCCAAATCAACCACCACGGTTCCATCTTCAGAACGAACGACATATCCTGTGGAGGCTGAAGTGATCCAGCTATAGTTACGGTCACAGCCAGGAGCAACCTTAGGCGGTGAAAAATCCAACGCCGCACGCACATCCACCGCGCCCCATGCCGCATGAGGACCAACCGTCATCGTCCAGGTAACACCTTCCGCGAAGGGGAGGATCAGTTCCGGTTGTTCAACATCAGCACTGATGAGCGGTTCAACTTGACTGGCGATGCGCCAGGGGTCATCAAACATACGTTCATAGGTCTTTGCAAACCTGTTATCGCCATAAACCTGTTCTTGCCAATTTTCCATTGTGTTTTGCCAGGCAAAAAAGTGCATCAATGCCACACTACCAGCATTCAGCTCGGCTGCCAGTCTTAGTGTAGTGCCGTCCTTGAAACTCAAAATCACGGTATGGCCTTCACGCCAGCCATAATACCCGGTTCCCAGAATGCCAGCCACTTGGACCAATTGATGATGAAGTCCAGGTTTATCCATGGACATAATACCTAATGGAAAAGCCTTTTGAGTTTGCGTTACGGGGTACCCAAAAACCCAACCGCTTTTGAATTCAATCAAAGCTAATAAAAGGCGGGGATGAATGCCATATTCGCGAGCAACTTTATCAACAATTTCAGCGCCGGTTAGCGTGCTGTGTCCGTAAACACTTTCAGTAAGCGTAGAAAGATAACCACCTGCCTGGTCCACAAAGGCTTTGGTGTCAAAAGCGATGGCAGAGGGTGAATTAACCACTTCGCTATCCGGGAAGACCTTTTGGGTTGGTGTTGTCTCACCTAGCCGATTGGGGATAAACAGCACGTGGCCTTCGGGAATAAGCTGGTTTGGTGTTATGTCACTCATGCTACGGATATCGCTGATTTCGACGCCAAAACGAACCGCCAGAACGCCAAGGCTGTCGCCGCTTTGGGCATAATAGGTAACAGGTGCGTTTTCAGCGTAGGCTTGAAGCTGGGCTTGGGTTGGTTGTGCTAAGATGTTCGGCACAGGTTCGCTTGCATCCTCTTGATGACCAGAAGCTTCAGCAGGCGTTTCTGAGTCTTGAGCTTGTGACTCTGTGCTTTCTTGTTGCAACAAGGCGGCGGGCACTTCTAAGCCCCTATTTGAAGCATTACCTTCATTATTGGGGTTTACGCTTTGGGCTGAAACAGACGAATCCAACAAACTGGCTGAAGGCAGGTTTTCCAGAATCATCGCCTGCGGCGATCGACTTCGCCCAACCTTGAAAACAAATGTGGTCAAGACCAAAACAAAAACTGTCAAGCAAATCATTATGATTTTTTGACGTGATAAACTGCCTTTGCTACTCTTTTGTGCTTGACTACCGCCATATCTCGTTGACATGGGAACGGCCATTGAAAGCTTCAATTCTCTTTCCATCTTTTTCCAAGTATCCGTTATAAACTGTTCCAGTGCTATAGGCTACCCAGCCTCCCAAATTGAAAGGCACGTCACCGTAAGCGTCAACCCAGAGGCCGTTGTACCGTCTGGCAATGTGAAAATGCGTTCCGGTACTGATGCCACCTTCGCATGATGCAATACCGATTACATCACCTGCTGCAACTTGCGTGCCAGCTTCAATGCGACCAGAGGACCCAATATGGATATAATGAACCGTCCAACCGGTTTGTTCATTACCATCACCATCCAGGTCCAAAACCACAAAGCCGACATCCGACCGGGCAATAACACCATCAGCAACAGCCAAAACAGGCGCATAACTGGCATAACAACCATATTGGTCAGCATTGCCTGGAGGGGCAAAGTCAAGCGCTGCCCAAGGGCTGCCTGCACCCCATCCAAAATGGGGACCACTGGTAAACAACCACACATCCCCATACGCCAAAGGCAAGATAAATTCGGGTTGAGTCAAGCCTTCTGGTAAAGAGGCGTTTGCTGTAAAGGCAAATGGATCGCCAAAAAGGCGTTGATAAGTTGCATAAAATCCATGAGCAGACAATGCCTCCTCAAATTGGAACGCAAAAAGATAGCGGCTATAGAGATTTTGCAAACCTGCAGTGCCCGCATTAATAGTCGGGGCAATGCGATACACTCTGTCTTCGGGCAGGCTCCAGGTACTCAAATAGCCTTTAGGCCAAGCCGTATAACCGCCAATCAAGCGGTCGGCAGCCCAATCGAGATATTCCCACATGCCATCCAGCTTATAATCTTTGTAACCAATCGGATAAAGCTTGGTTTCTTCACTGACTTTCTCTTGGGTCAGCCACCCACCATGATGTTCCAACAATGCAAGCAGAAGGCGTGGATTGACACCGTTTTCATCAGCAACCATCTGAACTACTTCTGCACCGGTATAGGTACGCCCATCCCAGAAAGTTTCTTTAAAGCGCTGCAATGCGCCGTTGAACTGTCGCACGACGTCAATCGTATCGAAGTCTTTAAGCGATTCGCCATACACCAGCTCGGAATCCGGGATCACTTTAAAGTCTGGACCGATAGGATTTACGCTATCGGGAGGAATAACTAATCTCTGATCCGGTTGCAGATAACTAAGATTTGCACCTTCGTTAGCCTTAATGATTTGTTTAACCGAAACCCGATGAGCGGCGGCTATGGCACCCAGATAGTCACCTTCCTTGACCGTATAGACAATATTCTCATATCTCTCTGGCGGAAAAACCATCGCCTCATCAGGCGTGGGTGTCATCTGCTGGGAGGCTAGCGTGAGGGTAAGCTGGGGCACCGCACTGGCAAACACTTCATCTGGCGGGTTTTCGGTCGCTAATGTATTTGGTTCTTCCGTATGATCCGAGAAACCATAAGAGCCAGGCGTCGCCGCTTTCCAAGGTTCATAAGCTGGCGAAACCCGTACACAAGCCGAAAGTAGCACAGCCAGTGCGCAAAATAAAGCAACAAAGGTATGTTTTGATTGTTTCATAGGTATTCTTTTATAAAGTATTTTTCATAACCATGCAGTATTCATGCCAAAGCCTAAAATGCTCTTCAAAACTCATCCCTTTTCTCGAGGTCCTAAACATTGACTATTTTTGGAATTGCGCTAAAATAAACACCTAAGCCGAAGTGGCGGAATTGGCAGACGCGCTACGTTCAGGGCGTAGTGGGCACAGTGCTCGTGAGGGTTCAAGTCCCTCCTTCGGCATCCTTTCATATATGGCTCATGAGCCATATATTTATTTAAGCGCAAAACGAAACCATACAAGTTCATTCACCTTCCATCTCTCATAGAAATAAGAGCTTTGAATGGTACAATAGTTGCATAAAGAGAATGATGGAAAAATTCAAAGAAGCTTTCAAAAAAATCAATTGGACCGACAAACGTCTGATTGCGGTCGTTGCTATTGTCGTGCTTGTATTCTTGATGATGGGCATTAATAATCGTCTGATCAATATGAACCGTCTAACCAAACAAGAAAACATCCTCAAAACGCGCATTGCGGGACTGGAAGGCACCAGACTCGCCGTGGCAGAGCAAGTTGCCTATGCCACCTCTGAAGTTGCCCTGGAAGAATGGGCGCGTGAAAGCAATCACCTGATTGAACCTGGTGACCAAGCCATCATTCTGCAAGCGTCAGAAGGCGCTCAAGCGACACCAGTGCCACAGAGCCTAACGCCTGAGGCACACCAAGCCAGCCCTTTTGAAACCTGGAAACTATTACTCTTTGGTGAGGACTAAACCCAAGTGACACAAACCGAAACCCGCACAAAGTTTGTACTTCCCAGTGAAGTATCTCTCTTACTGGGCCTAGTTTTGCTCGCTTTTAGTGTCGCCTTGGCGCACTTAAGCAATTTTGGCCTATCGCCCATGTCCAGTGTACCCTTCGTCCTTTCCCTCAAATTCACCGCTTTGAGTAAAGGAACCTGGACTTCCCTGGTGATGGTCTTTCTGTTGCTGGTTTTGATTGTGCTTACCAAGAAAAGTATCAAAACCGCATTGGCATCCTTTTTGCTTTCCTTCGTGTTTGGATGGCTGGTGGACCTTGCACTATGGGTGCTTGCCGGCATACCACTAGACCTTGGTTGGCGCATCCTCTACTATGCGATTGGCTTTTTTGCCATCCCGATGGGCATTACCCTCTGCGTAAAATCTGCTTATCCACCACTGCCTTTTGACAGTTTTGTTCGCGATCTAAGCAGTTATTATGGTTGGAAGTACAGCCTCACCAAAACCATTACCGATATCAGCTTCGTAACCTTTTCCATCCTCTTTTCCTGGTTAGTTTTAGGCGCGTTAAAAGATGTTGGCATTGGCACCATCATCACGGCTGTCTTTACTGGCTTCTTCATTCGATGGTACTCCCAAGCGATAGACAAAACATTCAAAATCGAACCTTGGTTTCCAAAAGCGCGTGATTTTTTCAACGGACCAGGGCATGAAGATGTCCCAATTAAATAGTTATCATTGACGATAAAACTTAGCCTATGGTAATATAGTAGTAGCCATTGGCTATTTTTTTAATGAAGGAGAAGAAGAGATTCGCAACAAACAAGAACAACGTATAAACGAACGCATCCGCAGTCCCCAAGTTCGCTTGGTGGATGAAACTGGAGAAAACGTCGGAATCGTAGAAATCGCCTATGCCTTACGTCGCGCTGAAGAGGTCGGTTTAGATTTGGTCGAAATCGCACCAAACGCTAACCCGCCTGTCGTTAAGATTATCAACTACAGCAAGTTCCTATATGACAAAGAAAAAAAGGAACGCGAAGCACGCAAAGCCCAAACCAAAGTTGAAATCAAAGAAATTCGCTTGCGCCCCAAAACCGGCGACCACCATCGCGGTTTTAAGGTTAAGGATGCGCGCCGTTGGTTGGGCAGTGGCATGAAGGTGCGTGTGACCGTGCGCTTTAGAGGCCGCGAGATCACCTACCCTGAACTGGCTCTGGAAGACCTGCGCGAAATCGCTGAAGAACTATCTGACGTGGCGGATGTGGAACAAGCTCCAAACATGGAAGGCCGTTCCATGTTCATGATGTTGGTTCCCAAGAAAGGCTAAGTTTTCTCGACTTCGGCTATTGACATTTGATAGAATCTGGTATAATCTAGGTTTGGTATTTAAGCAGCGGCTGAGTACGTTTTCAGCCGTTGAAATTTTCTTAGAGGAGTTTAATCGTGGCCCGCAAAGCAAGTAGTGGAAAATACAAACTGAAAACTCATAAGGCAACGTCTAAACGCTTTAAAATGACTGGTTCTGGAAAAGTCACGCGCACAAAGATCGGTAAAGGTCACTTGCGCCGAAACACTTCCAAACGAACCAAGTATTTGCTCTCCGAAACCCTGGAAGTAACTGCCAGCGGTCTCGTCAAGCACATCAAGCGCTTAGCACCCTATATGAGCAAAAGGGACTAAATAGACCCTGTCGAACCCGTTTTTGAGTGGCTGCTGGGTGTTTATAACAAGATCTGATTAATCTGACGCCCAGGGGACCGCAAAGGAGTAAAAATTATGGCAAGAGTAAAAACTGGTCCATACCGAGTACGTCGTCATCGACGCTTGATGGCCCATAACCGTGGGTACTTAGGAACCCGCAGCAAACTGTATAGACGCGCCAATGAAACCTTCATGAAGGCTCAATGGTACGCCTATAACGACCGCCGCAACCGCAAACGCGACCTGCGCCGGCTTTGGATTTCGCGTATCAACGCTGCTGCCCGTATTAACGGCACCACCTACAGCAAACTGATCGCGGCCTTACGCAATAGCGACATCATCCTCAA
>CAZUZM010000026.1:0-18253 GCA_964624615.1 uncultured Anaerolineaceae bacterium | reverse complement strand
CCTTGGAGGATTTCTGCCAAGCCTTGGAGTTCTTTGTTGAGGATTGCGCGGCGTTCGGTCGCTTTTTCAGCGATGCGTTCGGCGAGTTTAACGGAGCTGTCGGTAGCGGGGAGAGCGAGGCCTTGGGGGATCAGGTAGTTGCGTCCGTAGCCATCAGCAACTTTCTTGATGTCACCAGCGCGGCCTAATTTATATACGTCTTTCAAAAGTAATACTTTCATGTCAAGCCCTTTCATAACTTGTTGTTGTAATGTTGCTCTAAACTGAAGGGTACAACAGTCGAGCCGTGGAATTCTACCACACCTTATTTGAATTGTGTCAACAAGTATTGAAGCAAAAGTAAACGGTTTTAGCCGAAAACGAATGCTATTTGATATACTTAGACCATCAGCAGATAAAAGTAAGGAGCATTATGGACGACAACAAACTCTATGACGAATGGCTTGGAAAATGTTATGATCCGGCTTTAGCCAAATTTCCCGAAAGAAAGAAAAGTTTTAAGACAACTTCGAACATTGAATTACCTCCGGTTATCCCCGCGGAAAAGATTGTTTTGGACCGTGAAGCCGAGTTAGGCTATCCTGGACAATATCCCTTTACCCGTGGTGTGCAACCAACCATGTACCGCGGACGCTTTTGGACGATGCGCCAGTACGCCGGTTTTTCCAGCGCCAAGGAATCCAACGCACGCTATCGCTTTTTGTTGGACCAAGGCCAGACTGGTCTTTCGGTCGCTTTTGACTTGCCAACCCAAATCGGCTATGACGCTGACGATAAAATCGCCATGGGAGAGGTCGGTAAAGTAGGTGTTTCTATCTCTTCAATCGAGGATATGGAAATTCTGCTTAAAGACATTCCTTTGGATCGCGTTTCAACCAGCATGACGATTAATGCGCCAGCGGCTGTCCTTTTGGCGATGTATATTGCTGTGGCTAAGAAGCAAGGCGTATCCTCAGACAAACTGCGCGGCACCATCCAAAATGATATTCTGAAAGAATATATCGCGCGTGGCACCTATATCTTCCCGCCCACACCCAGCATGCGCTTGATTACGGATATCTTCCAATTCTGTAAGGAACAAGTGCCCAACTGGAACACCATCAGTATTTCTGGCTATCATATCCGCGAAGCGGGTTCAACAGCAGCCCAGGAAGTGGCTTTCACGCTGGCGAATGGTATCGCTTACATTGAAGCGGCAACCAAAGCCGGCATGGATGTGGATGAGTTTGCCGGACAACTGTCCTTCTTCTTCAATGCTCATAATAACTTCCTGGAAGAAATTGCCAAATTCCGTGCGGCGCGCCGACTTTATGCCAAGATTATGAAAGAACGCTTTGGCTCCAAAAAAGCCGGTTCACAAAAATTGCGCTTCCACACCCAAACGGCTGGTTCAACGCTCACCGCGCAACAGCCTGAAAACAACGTGGTGCGTGTGACTTTGCAGGCTTTAGCTGCCGTACTTGGTGGCACGCAATCCTTGCATACCAACAGCATGGATGAAGCGCTTTGGCTGCCGACCCAAAAGGCAGTGCAGGTGGCTTTGCGTACCCAACAGATTATCGCCTACGAAAGTGGTGCGGCGGATACCATTGACGCCTTTGCCGGCTCTTACTTGATCGAATACCTGACCGATGAAATCGAAAAGCAAGCTGCGGAATACATACGCAAGATCGATGAAATTGGTGGTGCGATGCGCGCCATTGAACAAGGTTACATGCAGAATGAAATTCAGGATGCTGCTTTCTCTGCCCAAAGACGCCTGGAAGAGGGTGAGGATGTTGTGGTGGGTGTCAACCGCTTTACGGTTGATGAAACACTCGAGCTTGAAGCTTTGAAAATTGACCAAGCGATTGAGCTTGAACAACGCGAACGCTTGGCGCAACTGCGAGCTGGTCGCGATAATGTCAAAGCCGAAGAACTACTCAACCGCCTGGAAGACTGCGCCAAAGGTGATGCCAATATGATGCCCATCATCATTGAATGTGTTGAAGGCAAGCTGACTTTGGGCGAAATTTGTGGCCGATTACGTGAAGTTTGGGGCGAATATCGCGCACCGAGCTTCCTCTAAACTTGAAGGATAACTAAAGTACAAGGAGAAACTATGGCAGTAAAGAAAATTCATCACGTTGCAATGGCGGTTCATGATGTCGAATCCTCATTGGATTTTTGGGAGAACAAATTAGGTTTGAAACTCGATTATATCGAGGAAGTGCCTTCGGAGCATTCCCGAGTGGCTTTTATCCCTATCGGAGATAGTCTGATCGAACTCGTGCAACCAACCTCACCTGATACCGGCACAGCCGCTTTTCTTGAAAAACGTGGTGAAGGTATCCATCACCTTTGTGTTGAAGTGGATGATATCGATGAAACATTCAATATGCTCAAAGAAAAAGGCGTGCGCTTGATTAACGCCGAGCCGCAAGTGCTGCCCGGACGGAAGATGGCTTTTGTTCATCCGAAATCCACAGGTGGTGTGCTGGTTGAGCTTTACGAGATTACCAGCGAAGAATAAAACAGTGCCAAAGCCAGGTTATTGCAACCTGGCTTTTTCTTTATTAAAATAATAGGTTAATATACTAAAGAAAGGACTATCATGTTAATTACGAACGGACCGATTGTAACTTGGGGTAGTCCAAATGACATTTTAGAAGGGCATGCCTTGCTCATTCGCGATGGCAAAATTGCTGCCATAGGGCTTGAGAGCGCATTGAAGGCACAGTACCCGGATGAAACGATTCTGGATGCCGAAAACCAACTGATTATGCCAGGGAATATCTGCGCGCATACCCATTTCTATGGGGCGTTTTCGCGCGGTATGGCCATTCCTGGCGAACCAGCTACAAATTTTGCGGAAATTTTACAAAATTTGTGGTGGAAGTTGGATAAAGCTTTGGATGTTGATGGTGTTTATTATTCCGCGCTTACTCTTTTGATTGATGCCATTAAGTACGGCACCACGACACTTTTTGATCATCATGCGTCGCCGAATTTTATTGATGGCTCTTTGGATGTCATCTATGAGGCGATGTTGGCAGCTGGACTGCGAGGGTCATTGTGTTATGAGGTCACAGACCGCGATGGTGAAGAAAGGGCTTTGGCCGGCATCCGCGAAAACGGGCGGTTTATCAAGCGCGTTTTGGCTGGTGATACTGACCCCATGGTAAAAGCCCATTTCGGCTTGCACGCCAGCTTGACCGTTTCGGACGAAACGCTGGATAAGTGCTTGCTCGAAAGCGCTGGAAGAGCGGGTTTCCACTGCCATGCAGCTGAGGGAGTTGTGGATCAAGTTGATGCCTTTGAAAAGTATGGCATACGGGTCATTGAGCGCTTTTATCAGAAAGGCGTTTTGGGTCCCAAGACGATTATGGTGCATGGTGTGCATGCTGACGAACAAGAGATTGACCGATTGGCAGAAACCCAAACCTGGCTTACACATCAACCGCGGTCGAATATGAACAACGCTGTTGGTGTTGCACCCATCGAAGAGATGATGCGCCGCGGTGTCCGCGTTGGGATGGGCAATGATGGCTTCTCGAACGCCATGTGGTCCGAGTGGTTTGCTGCTTACACCTTGCATAAGGACAATCAGCGCGATCCACGGGCAATGGGCGGTTATGACATTATCAAGATTGCTGTCGAGAATAATTCGGAGCTGGCCACTGAAACTTTTGATGGTTTGCGCGTAGGCAAGATAGAAGAAGGCGCTGCGGCAGATATTATTTTCGTCGACTACGCACCAATTACGCCGATGCATGCCGGCAATCTGCCTTGGCATATTTTGTTCGGTTTCCGTGATGGCATGGTCACCATGACCATGGCTAACGGCAGGGTTTTGATGAAGGATCGTCGCCTGGTGTTTTTGGATGAACACGAAGTGGCGGCAAAATCACGCGAGGCAGCAACGCGCGCCTGGCAAAAAGTTCAAGAGATGTGAAAAAAAATGAGCTATAAATTAGGCATTATTGGCGGTACAGGACGTCAGGGCAGGGGCTTGGCTTTTCGCTGGGCTCAAGCTGGCCATGAAATTTTGATTGGTTCACGTAAAGTTGAAAGTGCGCTAGCCGCAGTTGAGGAACTCAATGAAAGGCTGCAGGGCGAGGTCCACATAAGTGGGATGAGCAATTTGGAAGCAGTTGAAGCCTGTGATATTGCTGTTTTGACGGTGCCTTACGAAGCTATGCGAGCGACTCTTGAAGAGCTTAAAGAAGTTTTGCAAGGCAAACTTTTGATCAATGTTTGTGTGCCTCTGGTGCCACCAAAAGTCGCCCGGGTGCAGATGCCTGCCGAAGGTAGTGCAGCATTATTGGCACAGTCTATTCTGGGTGAAAAAGCCAGAATTGTAGATGCCTTTCAAAATGTTTCCTTTGAACACTTGCTTTCTGGAGAGGAAATTGAGACGGACGTTCTGGTGGCTGGCTATGACAAAGAAGCCCGTGAAACGGTCATTCAATTGGCTGCGGATATTGGCGTTAAAGCCTGGGATGCTGGCGTTATTCAGAACACGATGGTGGTTGAGGGCTTGACCTCGATTTTGATTGGGCTCAACATGCAATACAAAGTGCCCTCATCTGGTATTCGCATCACAGGTGTTCATGACTAATCCAAAATCACTTCGTTTTACGACCATTCCTGGTATTCCTGCGATTAATGAGGGTGATGACCTGGCAAGTATCATCCTTCAGGCAATGCGAGATGCAGCCTTAAAGCTTGAAGATGGTGATATTTTGGTTTTGGCACAAAAAATTGTCTCGAAAGCCGAAGGGCGTTTAGTGAATTTGACAACGGTGAAACCATCTGAAGAAGCGGTTGAACTTGCCGCATTTTTGGACAAGAAACCGGAATTGGTTGAACTCATCCTGCAAGAAAGCAACGAAGTCGTGCGCAAGAGACCCGGTACGGTGATTGTGGAACATAAACGAGGCTTCATCTGTGCCAATGCGGGAATTGACCATTCCAACGTCAAAGGAACCTGGGGTAATGACGAAGACTGGGTGCTTCTTTTGCCAGAGGATTCAGATGCTTCAGCGCGGCGGTTGCGGCAGGCATTGTTCTTGGCAACAGCCAAAAATGTCGGTGTCTTAATTATCGACTCCCATGGCCGTGCTTGGCGCAACGGCGTGTTGGGTACGACAATCGGCTTGTCGGGAATCCCTGGACTTTTGGATATGCGCGGCGAGGAAGACCTTTACCATTACAAATTACGGGTGACCACGATTGGCGTGGCGGATGAACTGGCGGCTGGCGCTTCGTTGATGATGGGCCAGGCGAGTGAAGGGACCCCGGTGGTTTTGGTCAAAGGCTTTCCCTATCCTTTACGGGAAGGCCATTCGAGTGAGTTACTAAGACCAAAGGAGCGGGATCTGTTCAGATGAGCTTAAAAATGGCGGAGCTCAAGGTTGTTGCATTGGCTGGTGGCGTTGGTGGCGCAAAGCTTGTATTTGGCTTGGACCGTGTGCTTAAACCCGGTCAGCTTTCGGTTGTAGTCAATACCGGGGATGATTTTGAGCATTTTGGCTTGAAAATCTGCCCTGATTTGGACACCATCTGCTACACATTAGCAGATATCGTCGACAAAAATCGGGGTTGGGGGCTGGCAGACGAGAGTTATCGGGTTAGCAACTACCTCGAATCTTTGCATGCGCCAACTTGGTTTACGCTGGGTGATAAGGATATTGCCGTTCATCTGGAAAGGACACGGCTGCTGCAGGATGGTTGCACGCTCAGCGAAGTAACGCAACACTTTTGTTCGCTTTGGGGCATACAAAGTAAGGTTTTTCCGATGTGTGATGCTCCTGCACCAACATTGGTTAACACCAAAGAACATGGCTTATTGAGCTTTCAAGAGTATTTTGTTAAGTATCGCTTCCAACCAGAAGTTGTCAGCTTGGTTTACGAGCGTGGAGCGGACGCCAAACCCGCCAAAAGCCTTTTGGATGCCATGGACGCTGCAGATTTAATCGTCATTAGCCCTTCAAACCCGCTTTTGAGCATTGCGCCTATATTGGCTTTTGAAGAAGTGCGTGAGGTGATGCGGCGGAAACCCGTGATTGCGGTTTCACCCATCATTCAAGGCCAGGCACTCAAGGGACCTGCAGCAAAAATGTTTAAGGAATTGCAGATTGAAGCCAGTTCAAGAACGGTTTTGGAAAGATATCAAGATTTGCTCAATCTCTATATCTATGACAAATTGGATGCTGAAGAATTCTTAAACTATGATAATAAAGATATAATGGTACACAAAGCACAGACCATTATGAGAACGGAAGCTGATAAAGTTCTATTAGCAAAAGAACTGATCAGCCAAGGTCTAAAATTGCTCGAGACGGCTTGAGATGAGTGTCTTAGCCATTGTTCCAGTCAAGCCATTCTCCGAAGGAAAATCTCGTCTAAGAGACTGTTACAGTCTTGAAGACCTTTATTGTATTAATCGCAATGGTTTGATTCGAACCTTAAAAACGCTTAAAAGTTGTTCACAAGTGGAAAAGCTCTTGGTTGTCTGTCGTGATGAAGATGTGTTGCGCTTGGCAAGAGAATGTGGCGCTGAAAGCTTATTGGAAAAAGCACCTTATTCCTTAAACAATGGTTTGAGCCAGGCACTGGCACATGTAAAGGGTTGTAAATCCGGTCGTGTTTTGATTATTCCAACCGATTTGCCGCTTTTGCAGGCAGATGATTTGGAAACTCTTTTTGAAAGCCAGCGTTTGGAGCCAGGTATCACTTTGGTGCCGGACCATTATCAAACCGGTACAAACGCCGTTTTATTGGATGGTATTACTGATTTTAGACCACAATTTGGACGGCATTCGTTTCAAAAACATACCCGGCAGGCTTTCACTTTGGCTGCTTGTGTGGATGTAAAACTTATTAAAAACATTCAGCATGATTTGGATACCTCAAAGGATTTGAACATGCTGGACGACTGTTTGCTTGATGACCTCAAGCTTAGAAAATGAAAGGATTATAAGATGATTGATAAGGTTGCTTTGTATTTGCAAGACTCGCATGATCTGCGGGATGGATTGGACATTGTCCGCTACGCTGAAGAAAAAGGCTTTTACGCAGTCTATCAAGCCGAAAGCCGGCTGGTGCGAGATGCGATTGTGCCCATGGCGGCGTATGCTGCGGTAAGTGACCGCATACACATTGGTTCTGGTGTTATCAATAACTGGACGCGCAATATCGGGCTTCTGGCATCCACCTTTTTGACTCTCGACGACCTGGCTCCGGATCGCATTATCTGCGGTATTGGTGCCTGGTGGGATCCCTTGGCAAAGAATGTAGGTATCAATCGCACCAAGCCTCTAAAAGCAATGGAAGAAACGATAACCGTCATGAAACGTTTGCTGAACATGGAGCGGGTTAGTTTTGAGGGCGAGTTTGTCAAGGTGAAAGACATTGAGCTTGATGTCGTTCATGGTCGCCGCGAACCTCGTAACGTGCCCATTTATATTGGCGCGACAGGTAATAAGATGATTGAAATGACCGGTCGCATTGCAGATGGTATTGTGATGAACTATTGTGTACCTGTTTCTTACAATGACTTCGCCATTGAAAGTCTGATAAAGGGACTTGAACAGGCCGGACGGAAACTTGAAGACTTTGACCGACCGCAATTAATTGTTTGCTCGGTTGATGAGGATCATGATAAAGCTATTGATTCGACGCGTGAATTGTTGACGCAATACCTGGCACAACAACCTCATATCGCGATGGCTTCGGGTGTTTCGATGTCGATTGTTGAAGAAATCCAGTCTATTTTAGGCTGGCCTGCGACCCATGAGCAGATTCAGGCTGCCAAGCACTTGGTGCCAGATGATCTCATCCATCGCATTACTGCCAGTGGTACACCAGCGGACGCGAAAGCCAAAGTGCAAGAGTATATTGATCATGGTTGTACCTGCCCAATTTTGTATGGCGTTGGTGGCAACACGAAACTGTTGATTGACACTTTCTCGCCACTCGGCAAGTAAGTGTTGGACACGTGGGCAGCTTTAAGTTGTCCCGAAGACTTTAGATTGACCTTTAGCCAAATGAGCCAAGGCTCATTTTAGCTTGCTATCTTCTGATGGAGGACCTATGGAAGCAAGGAACATAAACTACTTTCGACCTCAAAACCGTGAAGAGCTCGAGATGCTCATGCAGCAACATGATGGAAGCTACCTTTTTTTGACCGGCGGTGATTACAACACCAAAGGCTATCAGGAAGGGGATGTGTTACTTGACCTTCAGGATTTAGGCATGGGTCAAATTTTTGAAGAAGATGGCGAAATGGTGGTGGGTGGTTTGACACCTTTGGAAGCACTTTTCAAAAACGAACCTTTGTGGGCTGATTTTAGAGAAGCACTGAGCATTGAAGGTGGTTGGAACATCCGCAATGGACTTAGTTTGGATAATGTTCTACGCGTAGCCAATGGCAGGTCGCCGTTGTTGACCTGCCTGAGGGCGTTGGATGGTGGTGTTTTGGTCCAACCGGATATTGGCTACCTGGCTTTGGACGACTATTTGCAAGAAGCGTATAACGGCCGTGACTTTTTTATTGAAAATTTGACGGTGGTAAAACCCAAGGCGGTAGCTTATGAACAGGTTGCAAGATCTCCAAAAGATTTGCCAATTGTTTGTGTGGCAGTCGTTGTAGATGTGGATGGGAGTGTGATTGTCACCGTCGGTGGACATGAAGCCATCTTGGGCGGCTTGGTTTTTGAACCCGGTCAGCCTATTCAAACCCAAGGGATTCGTGCTCTGTTTGATGATACCGATGATGAATGGGCAACCGCCGCTTATCGGCAAGACGTTGCCGAAAGCCTTATGAAGCGTTGCTTAGCTAAATTGGGACTGAACTAAGGGAGCTTGTGATGAAGATAATCCTTAATGTCAATCAAAAACAAGAAAGCCTGGAGCTAACAGGGAATGAAAGCTTGTTGGATGCACTGCGTTCTATCGGCTATTTTAGCGCTAAAAGTGGCGGTTGTAATCGTGGCGAGTGTGGTGCTTGTACGGTTTTGCTCGATGGAAGACCAGTTAATAGCTGTATGTTCTTAGCGGTTCAAGCCCAAGGACATCAGATCGAAACCGTGGAAGCTTTTGGTGAACAGGCTCAACAAGGCTGGAAGAAAACAGTAGGTTTTGACCCTTTGCAAACCGCCTTTATTGAGAGTGGTGCGGTTCAATGTGGTTACTGCACACCCGCAATGCTGTTATCAGCAAAGGCTCTTTTACGTGAGAACCCAAATCCGGATGAAGTCGAAATTCGGGAAGCTTTAAGTGGCGTCATGTGTCGCTGTACGGCTTATGTTAAACCCGTGCAAGCTGTGCAACGTGCGGTCGAAATCATGAACCAGTTGCCAATCTCAGCAGATTTGAGCCAGTTTGAACCCGAAATGCGCCAGGTGGATGATATCCCTGAAACGGAAACGATTGGCAAATCGGATCGCAAGCTTGATTCAGCCTCTTTGGCGCAAGGCAAGCCGATGTTTACGGCAGACCTGGCGCTGAAGGACACCTTGATTGCCAAGGTGTTACGGTCGCCCTTTGCTCACGCCCGCATTCGCTCGATTGATGCTTCGGCTGCCCGCGCTTTGCCAGGCGTGGCGGCGGTTTTGACTTGGCAGGATATCCCACGGGTGGTGTATTCTACCGCTGGTCAGTCTGATCCGATCCCAGGGCCATTGGATATGTTCTCCTTGGATAATAAAGTACGCTTTGTTGGTGATCGGGTCGCCTTTGTGGCAGCTGAAACGTCTGCGATTGCTGAAGAAGCTTTGGGGTTGATCGAGGTTGATTACGAAGTGCTTGAGCCTATCCTGGACATGCGAGAATCGATGCGCGCAGGCGCACCGATTTTGCATGACCAAAAGGAGTATGTCAATTTCGCTGATTCGGATCCAAGCATCAATTTAGGCGCTAAAATTCGCATAGATATTGGCGATGTGGAGCAAGGCTTTGCCGAAGCAGACCTGGTTTTTGAACGGGAATATGTTGTGCCCAAGGTGCAACAGGCGCATATCGAGCCTCATGTCACCTTGACTTATTGGGATGAAAATGACCGCCTGGTGGTGCGCACGAGCACACAGGTGCCCTTCCATGCGCGCCGCATTTTAGCCCCTGTTTTGCAATTGCCTGTTAAACAAATTCGCGTTATCAAACCCAGAATTGGTGGCGGTTTTGGCAATAAACAAGAAATTTTGATTGAAGACATCCCTGCACATCTCACCATCGCGACCGGACGACCGGTTCTTTATGAAATGAGCCGTGAAGAAGAGTTTATCGCCTCTCGCTCCAGGCACCCGATGCGTGTGAAAATGCGCACAGGTGTGAAAAAGGATGGCACCATGACCGCCAACGAGATGATAGCGCTTTCCGATACTGGTGCTTATGGGTGTCACGCGCTGACTGTCACCGGCAATACTGGCCAAAAATCAATGGGTTTATATGTTGGTGATGGCAAGTATCGAGAAAAACCTAACATTCGCTTCTATGCCGACATTGTGTACACCAATACGCCACCTGCGGGTGCGTATCGTGGATACGGCGTGCCGCAAGGGTATTGGCCTTTGGACCGTCACATGGAATACATCGCCAAGAAACTAGGCATGGATCCGATCGACTTTAGGATGAAGAACACCGTGCGTTCGGGCGAATTTCAGCCTTTTAGCACGGCGTGGAACGAAGGGCGTGAACCAGTGCCAGAAGTTTTGCAAACGGTTGGATTGGCAGATTGTGTTGAACAAGGGCGTAAGGCGATTGGCTGGGATGAAAAATTCAACAACCCTGATTGGCAAAAAGTGAAGGGTAAACCACACCTTCGACGAGGCATCGGGGTCGCCACAGTCATGCAAGGAACGGCAATTCCATTCCTGGATATGGGTGCAGCGAGCTTGAAAATCAATGATGATGGCTCATTTAACCTGTTGGTTGGTGCAACCGACCTTGGGACGGGTTCAGATACCGTTTTGGCGCAAATTGCTGCTGAAACGCTGGGTGTCCCCAGTGATGACATCATTGTTTTGTCTTCTGATACCGATACAACACCCTTTGATGTAGGCGCATACGCTTCTTCGACGACCTATGTTTCGGGTACTGCGGTGCTTAAAGCAGCCAAAGATGTGGCTGAACAAATCAAAAAGCGGGCGGTGATGATTTTTACTGACCGCGGATTTAGCTTTACAACAGAAGAAATTGTCTTGAAAGATAAACATGCTGTAGCGCCTAATGGTGAAAAAGTGAGCCTGGCGACAGTAGCTTTGGACTCTTTGCATTGGCGGCAGCAAGAACAAATCATGGCAACCGCTTCTTATGTTTCACCTAATTCGCCACCGCCTTTTGCGGCGCAGTTTGCCACCGTAACCGTTGATATTGAAACCGGTGCGGTTCAGGTAGATGATTTGATTATGGCGGTTGATTCTGGCGTGATTATCAACCCGATTACTGCATCTGGACAAATCGAAGGTGGCATTGCCCAAGCCTTGGGTTATGGCGTTTGTGAAGAAATGGTTTATGATGAGAGCGGTGTCGCCCGGGAAGTGGACCTCGTGGACTATCATATCTTTAGGGCTGACGAAATGCCAAACATCAAGTCTTTGTTTGTCGAGACTTATGAAACTACTGGGCCATACGGTGCCAAAGCTGTGGCGGAGATTCCATTGGATGGCGCCGCGCCAGCGATTGGCAACGCCGTTTTTAATGCCTGTGGCGTGGATTTACTTGAAATCCCAATTGTGCCGGAAAAGGTTTGGCGTGAACTAAAACGTGTTACAGAGGAAAAGGATGCACTTTAGCGGATATACACAAAGCAAATCAGACAGAATTTTTGTAACCGGTCATATTAATCCAGATACAGATTCGATTGCAGCAGCCATTGGCTATGCCTGGCTATTGCACGAGCGTGACAACTTGCCCACGGTGGCATGCCGAGCTGGGTCAGTTAACCTACAAACTGCATGGACGCTCAAAACCTTGGAACTGGACCCTCCCATGTTGCTGACCGATGCGTCACCTCGTTTTGAATCGGTGATGCGGCGCTTGGATGTTGCCACACCGGATAAATCCTTAAACGAAGCCTGGTCTATTTTGACACGCACTGGTGGGTTGGCTCCGGTTGTCAATGCAGACGGTACGCCTTATGGCATGGTGACTGGGCAAAGTGTTTTTGACTTTTTGCGGCGGATTATTGGCCCGCATCCAAAGTATCGTGACATGACGATTTCTGAGCTTTTGGATATTCCCAGTCGGGAGGCTGCCAAGCGCGATATTCCACACTTCCAACCCCAAACACGTATCAAAGATGTCATTAATCGCTTGTTACGTCATGAGCATACTGAGTATTGGGTGGTGGATGAGTCTGGTCGTTACTTAGGTATTGTACGCCAGAGTGATTTGCTTAACCCGCCCCGTATAAAAGTTATTTTAGTGGATCATAATGAGCCTCAACAGGCGATTGCTTCTCTTGAAGAAGCCGAACTGTTGGAGATTCTGGACCACCATCGTTTGGGTAACCGATCGACCCACACGCCGATTAAATTCACCGTGGATATTGTGGGCAGCACTTCAACTTTGGTTTCTGAACAAATTGTAGAAGCCGGGTTGAGCGCGCCTCCACAAATCGCGGGCATGCTTTTAGCTGGCTTGTTGTCTGATACGCTCATTTTCCAATCACCAACAACCACACCGAGAGATCATGCCGTTGCAGAGAATTTGGCTCGGTGGGCTTTTGTCCCTGGTTCGCCATTAGCAACGGAAACGATCCAAAGTTATGGCGAAAAGGTCGTCCGTGCCGGCGCTGGTTTGTTGACGCGCGAACCCCAAAATATTGTCAGCGGTGATATGAAAACCTATGAAAGTGCTGTTTTGAAGTTCGCCATTTCTCAAGTGGAAGTTGCTGGCGTTTATGACCTGGGTGATATTCTCGGTCAACTGCGACGTGCTTTGATAAAACTCAAAGAAGAAAACGGTATGGATTTTGCCATGTTGATGATTACGGACGTCGTTGAAGGTTCCAGCCGATTGTTGATGGTTGATCAACCACCTGCGCTTGAAGAATTACCTTATCGGCTTCTGCGTGATGGTACTTTTTCTGCTGAAGGCGTTGTTTCGCGCAAGAAACAACTTCTGCCTTTGGTCCTTTCACTTCTCGAGGCATAATGAACGATATTTACTTAGCATTAGCAAAAGCTCTGCAAGACGAACAGCAGGTCTGTTTGTGTGTGTTGGTGGAAACAAGTGGCTCGGTGCCTTTACCGGCAGGTGGCAAGATGTTGGTGTTTGCCGATGGCAAAATGATGGGCAGTGTTGGTGGCGGTTTGATTGAATCGAAGGTCATTGAAGAGGCTTTTGAGGCCATGAAAACCGGTAAAACGAAACTGTTGGAATATTCCATGGAAGCCAATGTCGAAGGATCGGTGGGTGTCTGTGGTGGTTTTGTTAAGGTTTATATTGAACCCCAAATGGGAAAACCGACCTTGCTCATTTTAGGTGGCGGTCACGTAGGTCTAGCCCTGGCTAAAATTGCCAGTAAAATGGATTTTCAGATCATCATCAATGATGACCGCGATATTGACCTGGAAGCGTTAGGATTGGCAAACCGCGTAAAATTTATCCTTGGTGATATGGCTGACTTGCCCAACAAGGTTCATATTACGACTTCGACTTATATCGTTGGCGTATCGCGGGATGCACAGCTCGATATTGATGGTTTTCCCGCGCTTCTGGACACAGATTTTGGCTATTTTGGGGCGATTGGCTCGCGAAACCGTTGGGCACATGCGCGTGCGATGATGATCGAGGCTGGTGTTCCTGCCGAAAAAGTGGATGTTATCAAGTCGCCGATTGGTTTGCACATCCATGCCATCACGCCGGATGAAATCGCCATTAGCATCCTGGCAGAAATTATTCAAACCATGCATAAAAAGTAGGAGTTAAACGCCGATGTGGAAGACCTATCATATTATTGAAACGACAGATCAACTTGTAAGATTACTGGCCCAGTCGGGTGAAAATAGCAAGATAATCGCCGGTGGCACGGACATGATGGTTGAAATCATCAACGAAAAATGGCCAAACCTGGAAACGGTTTTAGATATTTCGCGTGTTGTTGCCCTGGATAAAATCTGGCAAGACAAACATGATAATTATCATATCGGTGCCATTGTGACACACAATGATGTTTTACATTCACGTTTGCTGCGTGATGCGGCATTCCCCTTGGTACAGGCATCCTTCACTGTGGCGACACCGGCTTTACGCAATCGGGCTACCGTGGTTGGCAATTTAGTGACCGCCTCACCAGCCAATGACACCATCCCGGCATTGATGGCGTTGGATGCACAGTTGGTCTTGGTGAGCCAACGAGGCGAGCGCATTGTGCCTTTAAAAGATTTTTATAAAGGGTATCGCCAAACGGACCTGCAAAAAGATGAGTTTGTGAAAGAAGTTTTCTTTAAGGGACTCAAAGCAAACCAAAAAGCGTCGTTTAGAAAACAGGGTTTGCGAAAGACACAAGCCATTTCAGTATTGAATTGTTGTGTTCTTTTAACCTTTGAAGGTGAGCAGGTTGTCGATGCCCGGGTCACCATGGGCTCGGTAGGCCCGATTGTGATGCATGCACCGACGGCTGAGTCGTATTTAGTTGGAAAAACACTCACTGCAGAGGTCGTTGAAACGGTCGGACAATTAGCCGCAGCGGACGCAAAAGCGATTAGTGACCTACGCGGATCGAAAGAATTTCGTGATTACATGATGAAGGAATTGGTTATTGGTGCTTTGGAAGACATCCAAAACGAAGATTTGCGCCTGACCATACCACGTAAACCGATTAGCCTGAATACCAAGGACGATTGGTCTGGTGTTAAAGAAGGCGAATGGGACGGCGACACGATTCGAACGACCATTAACGGTGAGCCTTATGTTTTGACCGGTGCCAGTGACATGAGCCTTTTGCATCTTTTGCGCGACAAAATTGGTTTGACCGGTTCGAAAGTAGGCTGTGAAGAAGGTGAATGTGGCGCTTGTATGGTTTTCATGGACGGTCGTGCGGTGGTCAGCTGTCTGATTCCAGCCGCCCGGGCACACCAGGCGAATATCACAACGATTGAAGGCCTTGGTGAAAACGGTGAATTGGATCCGGTTCAAAAATCTTTTATCGAACACGCCGCAGTGCAATGTGGTTATTGCACACCGGGTTTTGTGATGTCTGCGGTAAAACTTTTGCAAGAAGAGCCGAATCCCAGTCGTGAGCAAATAGTGGCTGGGCTTTCGGGGAATTTGTGCCGCTGCACGGGGTATAAGCAAATTATTGATGCGGTTGAGGATGTGAAGCCCGCTTAGGAGAATACGATGAGTGGCATTGGAAAATCTGAATTAAGGCTTGACGCTTTTGATAAAGTCCGTGGACGGGCTAAATATCCTGGGGACTTCCATTTTTCTGATGAACTCGTCATGAAGATATTGTTTGCAGGGCGACCGCATGCGCGTGTTTTGTCTGTTGATGCCAGTCAGGCTGAGGCTATGGACGGCGTCGTGGCTGTTTTTACAGCTAAAGATGTGCCGGTCAATGAATATGGCCTGGGATATCAGGACCAACCCGTCCTGTGTGGTCCCGGTTCGGCTAAAGAGGGCGGTGACGTGGTGCGCTTTGAAGGTGACCAGGTTGCCTTGGTGGTTGCTGAAAGCGAAACGATTGCCAAAGCTGCACTAAAACGTATCAAGGTTGAATATGAAGACCTTCCGCTGGTGGATAGCCTGGAAAAAGCGAAATCAGAAGACGCCTATATCCTTCACCCTGGTCTTGAGTCCAATGTTTTTCACCGCAACCGCATTCGTTTGGGTTCGGTTGAGGAAGCCTTTGCGCAATGTGATGTGGTCGTTGAAGGGCATTACCAAACACCCGTTCAGGAACACGCTTATCTACAACCGGAAGCTGGTGTGGCTTTTTATGATGAAGAAGGCCGCATTACAGTGATTGTTGCGGGTCAATGGACGCATGAAGATCGTAAACAAATTGCTCACGCATTGAACTTGGAAGACGAGCAAGTCCGGGTCATTTATCCTGCCATTGGCGGCGCGTTTGGTGGACGTGAGGATATGTCGGTGCAGATTGTGCTTGGCTTGGCAGTGATGCGCTTGCGAGAGCGTGGCATTATTCGTCCGGTGAGGATTGTCTGGAGCCGGGAAGAATCCATTATCGGCCATCATAAACGCCATGCCTATACGATGTACGCTAAATGGGGCGCAACCAAAGAGGGCAAAATTCTTGCCATCGAAACCCAGGTTTGGGCCAATGCTGGAGCTTATGCGTATACCTCAACCAAGGTCTTGGGGAATGCAACGCTTTTGGCAACCGGTCCCTATGAGGTGCCCAATGTCGCTGTAGATGCCTATGCGGTGTATACCAATGACATTCCGGGGGGTGCTTTTAGAGGCTTTGGTGGTCCACAAGCTAATTTCATGGTCGAGAGCCAGATGGATAAATTGGCTGAGGTTCTTGAAATGGACCCAGTGGAATTGCGCTGGCGAAACCTTTTCAAAGAAGGCTCGATTATCTCGATGGGGAGCGTTATTCCTAAAGGGGTGAGTATTCGTGAGACTGTGGAAAAGTGTGCTTTGTCAGCTGGTTGGAAACGTGATTTGAATGGCTGGCTGCGACCCCCGGCACCGGAGTCGGATGACCCGGATATCAAGACGGGGATTGGCTTTGCTTGTGGTTACAAAAATATCGGCTTTTCATTTGGCGCGAAGGAAAATTGTGGTGCAACCATTATTTTGGAAGGTGACAAAACAATCGAAAAAGCGCATTTGTATCACGCTGGAGCCGAAGTTGGTCAAGGCGCACATACCGTGTTTAAGCAGTTTGCCTGTGAAGCGTTGGGGATGCCTGGTGATAAGGTTGAAGTGCATTATTCGGATACGGCTAATACGCTTCCGGCAGGCAGCGTCTCTGCTTCACGCATGACTTTTATGGCAGGCAATTCCATCATTGGCGCGGCAAATTTGGCATTGGAAAAATGGGCAGAAGGTAACCGTCCAGCGGTTGGTTCTTTCGTCTATCGGCCACCGGCAACAACGCCGATGTCGCCTGTTGATGGTTCATCTTATCCCAATTTCGCCTATGGCTATGTTGCTGAGGTGGCTGCCGTCGAGGTTAATACGCGCACCGGAAAAGTGGATGTCAAGGATTTCTACTGCGCAAATGATGTCGGTAGGGCGATTAATCCCAGTCTTGTGGACGGACAAATCGAGGGTGGCGTTTTACAAATGCTGGGCTATGTGCTTTTGGAGAATTTCAAAACCCGTGAAGGCAAAGCATTGACCAAGAACTTTGCCACCTACCTGATGCCAACCATTATGGATATCCCTGAAAGGATTATTCCTTTGGTTTTGGAATACCCGGACCCGGTTGGACCCTATGGTGCGCGCGGTATGGGTGAAATGCCCTGTTTGCCCGTGGCTTCGGCGGTGTGTAATGCGGTTTATGACGCCATCGGCGTGCGTTTTGATGACTTTCCTCTGACCAATGAACGTGTCTTGCGTGGTCTGGGTAAGTTCTAAGATCAATGGGTTTCCAAGAAAGTAATGAAAATACTGAGATTGCAGCCATTATTTTAGCGGCTGGCGGGTCTCATCGTTTTGGCTCCCCAAAGCAGCTGCTTCTTTGGCAGGAAAATAATCTGGTCAACACAGCCATTGACCTGGCCTTAGAGGCATCACTCTCGCCGATCATTTTGGTTTTAGGAGCCTCTGCGGAATCTATTCAAGCCATGGTTAGAGAGAAGGATGTCCACATTTGCTTCAATAATGATTGGCTAAAGGGTCAATCGACCTCGTTGAAAGCTGGTTTGGCTTGTTTAGATGAAATAATGCCAACTGCGCCAGGGGTGTTGTTTTTGTTGGTTGATCAGCCCCAAACACCCATCATCCTGATTGAAGCGATTAAAGAAAAAGCGAGGGCAGGCGCGGAAATCGTTTTGCCAAAAGTCGGTGATAGGTTTGCCAATCCGGTTTACTTTTCAAGACAATGCTTCAGAGCGCTGCAAAGTATAGAAGGCGATCAAGGTGGACGCGCTATTTTTGATCAATTTCCAGTCGAAACGGTGGATTGGCAGGATGCCAGGCAGTGTTTGGACATTGACACGCCTGAGGATTATGTTAAGCTTCGTGCTATTTATGGAATCAATGACAGGCATCTAGTATAATTTCAGCATGGAAGAAACAAATTATATTGGCGTTCAATTCGCCTCTGTTGGTAAACATTACCATTTTTCAG
>CAZUZM010000025.1:16337-18485 GCA_964624615.1 uncultured Anaerolineaceae bacterium | reverse complement strand
GCGGTTTCAATCGCATTGGCGTTGCGTGCCCAGGAGCGTCGCGCAACACCGCTCATCACGTCCCAGATCACCGCACTGCGGATAATCTCATTCACACGTTCGCTGCCATCCAGCACCATGCCAAAGCCGCCATTGATAGACTTTCCAATACCCACGCCACCGCCATTATGCAGCGCCACCAGGCTCATGCCCCGTGCGGCATTGCCGGCAAAACATTGCGTAGCCATTTCAGCCATCACATTGCTGCCATCGCGGATGTTGGCGGTCTCTCTAAAGGGCGAGTCGGTTCCGCTCACGTCATGATGGTCACGGCCCAGCATCACCGGCCCAATTTCACCATCACGCACCATGCGGTTGAATTCCAGCGCAATATCGCGGCGTCCTTCGGCATCCTGATACAAAATGCGCGCCTGAGTACCCACCACGAGGTTGTTTTCCATCGCGTCGCGAATCCAAATGTAGTTATCACGATCCTGGCCACGGCGGTTGGGATCAATGATGCGCATCGCGGCTTGGTCGGTCTTAATCAAGTCCGATTGCTTACCGCTCAAACACACCCAGCGGAAAGGTCCATAGCCAAAGTCAAACAGTTCAGGACCCATCAAATCTTCAACATAGGACGGGAAGATGAAGCCATCTTTTTCGTCCACACCGTTTTTGGAGATTTCTTTCACGCCCGAATCGAAAACCGATTTCAGGAAAGCATTTCCATAGTCAAAGAAATAGGTGCCACGGTCATGCAGGATTTGAATCAGTTCATAGTGCTTGCGCAAAGTTTTATCCACCAGAACCTTAAAGCCCTCGCGGTCGTCATGCAACATTTGCGTACGCTGCTCAAAAGTGAGCCCCTGGGGACAATAGCCGCCACCATAAACATCATGGCAAGAGGTTTGGTCAGAGAGCAGGTCGAGGTGGATGTTGTGATCCACAGCATACTGCAACAAATCGACGATATTGCCGTGGTAGGCGATAGATGTTGAAGCACCTTGCTCCAAAGCGCGTTGAGCTTCGGCAAACACAACGCTCAGGTCATCCGAAACCAACGACACCCATCCCTGAGATTGGCGGGTTTCGATGCGTGAAAGGTCCACTTCGGCAAAAATACCAACACCCTTGGCAATTTCAACCGCCTTGGGTTGAGCACCACTCATGCCACCCAACCCGGAAGAAACAAACAGCTTACCGGTCAGGTCACCATCCGTCGCCACACCCAAATATTTGCGTCCAGCGGTCAAAATGGTATTAAAGGTGCCATGCACGATGCCCTGGGGTCCGATATACATCCAACCACCGGCGGTCATTTGGCCATAATTACACACACCCATTTCTTCGGCGACTTCCCAGTCTTCCATATTGTCAAAAATACCCACCATCAAACCATTGGTGATAATCACGCGTGGCGCGGTAGGATGGGACTTGAACAAGCCCAAAGGATGACCGGACATAACCACCAAAGTTTGTTCTTCAGTGAGTTCTTCCAGATACTTTTTGATGAGCTGATACTGCATCCAGTTTTGGCAGACAGAGCCGGTCTCACCATAGGTCACCAATTCATATGGATAAAGTGCGACAGCAAAGTCCAGGTTGTTATCAATCATCACCTGGAAAGCTTTTCCAGCCAGACACTTGCCTTTATATTCATCAATCGGCTTGCCATAAATACGCCCTTCAGGTCGGTAACGATAGCCATAAACGCGTCCTAAAGTGGTGAGTTCTTCGAGAAATTCCGGTGCGAGTTCAGCATGCAAACTTTCCGGAACGTAACGCAAAGCGTTCTTAAGCGCGGTTACAGTTTGGGCTTTGGTGAGCCTAAACCCGCGGTCCGGCGCGCGTCGAATGCCTTCCTGGAAGGATTTTTTAGGGGGAAGTTGGTCAGATAGACTTATTTTTGTGATGGATGACATAAACCCTCAACTTTCAATACAATATTCTCTCTTGATTGTACAACAAGAATGACAAAACCGAGCGTTTTCGGCAAACGATCTTATGACAACAACCTGCTTTTGTTTGATTTCTTTGATTCACTATATTTTCTATTGTAGCTCTTACAGATTTCTGGTTTAATCACTGTGAAAGAGAGGTAGAAATGTTCGATGGAAAATTTACAACAAGCACTACCAGCAATCCAAGCACTAAAAGGCCTGCGAT
>CAZUZM010000025.1:0-16237 GCA_964624615.1 uncultured Anaerolineaceae bacterium | reverse complement strand
AACTACCGCCTGGATGGCAGCAAAGCCCAACAGGTTTACCAGGAAATTGGACCTAACTATGCCGAGCTGGTTATCGCACCCGCTATCCAAAACGCCTTCAAGGCAGCTACCGCGCGCTACTCAGCAGAAGAGCTGATTACCAAGCGTGGTGCCGTGCGCCAATCTGCCGAAGATGAGTTGATTTCACAGGTTGAGCCTTACCACATCATTGTGGAGAACTTCAATATCATCAATATGGACTTCTCTCAGGAATACCAAAACGCTATCGAGTCCAAGCAAGTCGCTCAACAACAGGTTGAAACCTCACGCCAAAAACTCGCCCAGGCAGAAATTGACGCCCAAACGGTGATCGCCCAAGCCCAGGGTCAAGCTGATGCGCAAAAGAAGCTCAAAGACACCGGCGCCCTCACGCCTGAATACCTGCAATACCTATTCCTGACCAAATGGAACGGTATCCTGCCCCAGGTGATGACCGGTGGTTCCGGAACGATGATTGACATCTCGCAGTTCCTCAACGGCCCTCAGGATCAATAAATCCTGGACTAAACGATTCAGAGAGCCAGGGTTAATAAATCCTGGCTCTTTGGCTCTCTTTTTGACCCCTTTTTGACCTCATAAGCTTGCATAAGCTTTAGAACTTTCCCCTAAAAAACAGCCCCCTTAGACTATAATTAAAGCCTACAAATTAAGTGTAGAGAAGGAAGTGAATAATGACTGATCAAATCCCTGAAGTTGATGGACGCCGCCGTCGACGTGGTTCTGACCCAAAAGAACGCGCCGAGCGCCCCGGTGAAGCTAAACCTACTCCCCAGGTTCCGCCCCAACCCCAACCACCAACCGACTTCGTCCAAGAAGCCTTTGACCAAGCCCCACCGCAAGGACAGAGTTCTTACCAAAGCCCACAGCAGGGCCCAAGCCAATCTTCGGGTGGCTTAGGCGGTGCTTTAGGCGGTTTGGGTGGTCTTTTAGGTGGACTGGCTTCCGGTGGCGGTGGTTCCTCCAGCCCCAATCAAAGCCCGTTCGGTGGTTCTGCAACCGGTGGCGTACCCGGACAGGCTGCCCCACGCCGTGGCTGTGGCAGTATCATTTTCCTGATTATTCTCATGATTGTGCTCTTCTTCCTGTGGCGCTCTTGCTCCAGAGGATTAGGTGGCTTGCCCAATATGGGACCAAACGACTCGCCTATCAGCCAATCACAACCGACTTCATTACCCCAAATCCAACCGCAATTGCCAACGCAGGTGCCACAAGACAAACCGACCCAGGCGCCCTATGTCCCCAGCAACCCCAACCAAAAGGCAAAATGGCTGGTGATGGCATATATCGACGCCGACGATAAAGCCCTTGAACGCGACCTGATGTTTGACCTCAACGAAATGGAGTTGATTGGCTCCACCGAGGAAGTCATAATCGTTGCTCAGGTTGACCGCTATGAAGGCGGTTATTCAGGGGATGGCAATTGGTCCACAACCCGCCGCTACCTGATTCAACAAGACAACAACCTCAACGAAATCGACTCCCAACTCATCCAAGACCTTGGTGAACTTAACATGGGTGAGGGACAGACCTTGGTCGATTTCGTGACCTGGGCTGCCAACACCTACCCCGCCGAACGCCACATGCTGCTCATGTCTGACCATGGCATGGGTTGGCCCGGTGGCTGGAGCGACCCAAGTCCTGCCGGCCGTAATCGCACGAGCGCCCCACTCGGTAGCGCGATGCAAGACCCCATCATCCTGTTGGATGAATTCGGTGCTGCTCTGGCACAAATCCAAAAGAACACTGCCATCGACAAATTCGACCTCATCGGCCTGGATGTCTGTCTGATGAGCCAAATGGAAGTCTATAGTACCCTGGCACCCTATGCGCATTACGTGGTCGCTTCCGAAGAAACCGAACCCGGTGTCGGTTGGGCTTATGAAGCCTTCTTAAGCTTGATGGTTTATAACCCTGATACGCCAACCTCCGATATCGCCAAAAACATCGTTGAAACCTATCTCACCTCTGACCAACGCATCGTTGACGACCAAGCGCGGGCGGAGTTCCTCAGCCAAAACTCAAGCGGTGGTGGCTGGTATGTGAACCGCATGAGTGCCGCCCAACTCGGCGCGCAACTCGAACAAAACAGCACTCTGGCAGCGCTGGATATGCAACACTACCCTGCGCTTTTGAACGCCTTCAACGACTTTGCCTTCAAACTACAAGGCATTGACCAGCGTGCGGTTGCCCAGGCGCGTAGTTACGCCCAAAGCTACACCTCCATCTTTGGCTCAAACGTCCCTGCCAGCTACATCGATATGGGCCATTTCGCCGCCCTAACGGCCAAGATTTCGGGTGACCAAAACGTCTATCAAGCTGCCAACACGCTGCTGCAAACCCTGCAAAAAGCACTTGTTGCCGAAAAACATGGACCCGGCAAACCTGGTTCCACCGGCATTGCAGTCTACTTCCCCAACTCGCAGCTTTACCAAAACGCCAACACCGGCATGGCTTCTTACACGGTGATTGCCGATGCCTTTACCCGCGCTTCGGTGTGGGATGACTTTTTGGCTTACCACTATTCTGGCCGCCAGTTCCAAGCCCAAGCTGCCGAACCGGTGATGATTAATCGTGCCAGCCAAATCCCTGGTGGTGGATCGATTAGTGTTTCTGAAATCAACGCCAGCGCTGACCGGGTTGCCGCCGGAGAAGAAATCAACCTGGATGTAAACATCACCGGTGAAAATATTGCCCATGTTTATTTCTTCACAGGTATTGTCGCAGACGATGGCAAGATTTATGTTGCGGATACCGACTTTGTGGAAAGTGGCCAGAAGCAAGAACTCAACGGCGTTTACTACCCTGTTTGGCCTCAAACCGGTGCCTTCAAGCTCAATTTTGCTTTTGAACCAATCCTCTACACCATCAGTGATGGCACACAAGACGTGATGGCACTCTTCAATCCGGTCGATTTTGGCAAGGACTATAAAAACGCTATCTATGCCGTGCATGGTACCTATACCTTCAAGGATACCGGTGAAAAACGCGCCGCGCAACTGCTTTTCAAAGACGAAAAACTCTTCCAGGTGATGGGTTTTGTGGGCATGCAAGCAGGTGGTGCAGCTTCTGAAATTACGCCCAGCCTTGGCGATAGTTTCACCGTCAAAGAACAATGGATGACGACCAACGCTCAAGGTCAGGTAACCGGCAGCGAACTGCGCGAAGGTCAAACGCTCACCTTTAGCAATAAACCCATCGTTGCTGTCACCAAATACTTGCCCCAGGGCAAAGCCGTTATCGGTTTTATGGTCAGTGACTTTGATGGCCAGGTGCGCTCCGTCTTCAAACAAATCACGATTGACTAAGCCTATATTTCACTAACTAGGCGCCTTGTTGAAGCAAACTTCCGCAAGGCGCTTTTCTTATACCAAGGATTGATGAAATTCAGGTACAATTATTGCACGGATAAAGACAAAGAAAGCTTTCAATGAGGAGCGATTATGACCGACCCTAGAGCACAATTAACCATGACCGCCGGACCGATTCCCGGTGCGAGCCATTTTCTTGACAAACCAGAAATGTATTTGGGACGCGATATGGCCAACGAAATCCCCATTCCCGATGTGGAAATCTCGCGCCGTCACGCCCGCGTTTTTCAACAAGGTGACCTGTTTTTTATTGAAGATCTGGGCTCGACCAATGGCACCTTTGTCAACGGCACCCGCATCAGCTCACCTAAACAACTGCATCATGGCGACCAAATCACCCTGGCTGAGAGCACCGTTTTTGCCTTCGCTTGTCCAACCGGCGCACCAAGCGCTCCGGTAGTACAAGAGCAAGCCCCACCCGTCGTCATGCAAGCACAAGAAAGTTACCAAGCCGTGCCTGCCCCCACACCAGCCTATGAGCTAGCGCCCGAGCCAGAATTCACCAAGAAACCCAAGAAAATGAGTGGCTTCTTGATCTTTTTACTCATCTTCTTTGCCATCCTGGCAATCGCCGCTTTGGTTCTGGTCTTCATGCCCACCTCGTGGTGGTGTGCCATCACCTTCAACGGACTGAGTGGTTGTCCGGTGCGCTAACCTTTTGAATGATGAAAAGCGCTCTCGCATGAGCGCTTTTTCTTTTTCTTAAGAGCTTCCGTTATAATAATGTGCATGCCAAATTGTGACCCTGCCCAGCGACCCATCGCCGTTTACGACTCCGGTGTTGGTGGCTTATCTGTTTTACGCGCGCTGTTGGATAAACTCCCCAATGAGCATTTTATCTACTTTGGCGACCAAGCCCATGTGCCTTATGGCGAGCGTAGCCTGGAAGCCCTGAGAGACCTGGCAGACGGTGTGACCCGCTTTTTTATCCGCCAAAATGCCAAGATTATCGTCATTGCCTGCAACACCGCCTCAGCTGCAGCTTTAAAGTTTTTGCGTGCGAAATATCCCGAGCAAGTTTTTGTGGGCATGGAACCTGCGGTAAAACCTGCTGCAGAGCAGACGCACAGCCACAAAGTTGGCGTCCTTGCCACCCCCTCCACTTTCCAGGGTGAACTCTATGCCTCGGTCGTTGAACGCTTTGCCCATGGGGTTGAGATTTACCAAAACACTTGCCCCGGCTTGGTGGCACAAATTGAAAAAGGCGCTTTGGACGCGCCAGAAACGCTGGCAATTTTGCATGAAGCCCTCGACCCCATGCTGGCGGCTGGCGTAGACAAAATTGTGCTGGCGTGTACGCATTTTCCCTTCGTCATTCCGCAAATAGAAGCGATCGTTGCCGGACGCGCCACCGTCATCGACCCTGCCCCGGCTGTCGCCCGCCAAACCGCCCGCGCCTTGGAACAACGCAGCCTGCTCTCTGCAACCAAAAAGCCCGGCAAAACCCAACTTTATACCAGTGCTGAACCAAAAACCCTGCAAACACTTACCAAAGACCTGATTGGCTTAAAAACCAAAGCCCAAAAAGTAAGCTGGCAGGCTGGGGAACTTTTTCCGGACTAGACTTAGCCACTATTCAAGCATTATTTACTGTTATTCAATCAATTTATATTGACATTCGATATTGTTCGTGATAAACTCCGCTTGTAAAACCGTTTACAAAAAGGAGTTTTATTATGCAAAAAAATAAAATCTTATCAGGCATCCTCATGTTTGCATTGGGCTTTGCCACATTCTTCATCGGTGCAGTGGGTGTTAGGCTCGTCCCCTTCTCCATCCAAACAGCAGAAGCCAATCCAGAACTAGTTCACATGCGTGTACCCGTTCTCATCATGGCTTGGTTGGTCCTGGCATGCGTATTAGTCTTAATCTTTTTGGCAGTCGCCCTGCTAAATCGCATCATGAAAGACGCTGCTTTTGAACAAAAATCGGTCACGCTTTTGAAAGCCATGGGCTACACATCGCTTGCCCCTATTCCAGTCTTGATTGCCCTGGTGATTTACACCATGCAAAATGTTGCCGGATCCATTACCAATCTGTGGGCTTATTTTGGGATGATGCTGTGTGTTCTGGCGTCCATCTTTTTCTTCCTGGTTAGTTCACTTTTCCAAAGCGCGGTGGACTACAAAGCCGACAACGAATTGACGGTATAGGAGGGACTATGGCTATCATCGTTAATCTGGATGTTGAACTCGCCAAGCAAAAAATGAGCCTTACGCAACTTTCTGAAAAAGTGGGCATCACCATTGGCAACCTGTCCATCCTCAAAACCGGCAAAGCCCGTGCCATTCGTTTTGACACCCTGAACGCCATCTGTGACGTCCTTCAGTGCCAACCAGGCGACATCCTTGAGTTTAGAGGAGAAAAGCAGGATTAAGGCAAATCGCTCTTGGTAGCGTGCTTTCGTTCGACAAGCCAAAAGAAAACCAAAACCAACAGCAGCGCCAGATGGAGCAGAATCATAAAGAGGATGTTCCCTGAGCGCTGCTCAGGTGCCCATAAGATAAAACGTTCAAACCAATAATACGCCACGCTCAAAAACGCCACTATCCACGCCCCAATGAGTCGTAAGCGTGACCTGAACAAGATAAGCACAAAAGCGCTAAGGTTTAGGATGCCATAAGCCAGACCAGCAACCATCAGGTAACGATATTGACAAAGCGTAAGCCCATATCTTAGAAGCACCGCCCTTTGGCTCACCGCGCCATAAAAACGCAAGAAACCCGACACTGCCATGATCAAGAATAACAAAGCTGCCAGGCGCGCCCAATGATTGGCCTTGCTGGTTTTCTTCTCCGCTAGCGGTTCCTTTGCAGATGGTTCAACGCTATCAGTCTGGTTCATCTTTCCCCACCTTCTGTGTCAAAATCGCTCAGGTAACCCAGGCGAGCCAAAGCTTCCTGCACCTTTTGCATGCCGCCCACTTTGACAATGACCGTCACCGGACCCAGGGAATCACCCAACCAATTTTTGGCTGGGGACTGTCTCAGTGCCTGTAACATTTCCGGCGTAGCCAAACGCAAAACGGTTACCTTTTCAAGGCTTGCCTCGGTTCCAGCTTCTTGCCACCGCACCAAGGCTTTGAGCAAACCAGGGGGTGGCGCTCCACGTCCATGTTTACGTAACAGGCCAGTTAATTGCCGAACGGTGAGTTTAGCTTCTGCCGCCCTTGCCAGCGACCGAGGGGTTAGCTGATAGCGGTATTGCTTGGGACCCAGCTCCAGCCACTCAGCAAAACGGGCAATTTGATAGCGTGCTATCGGCGCGACTTTATCTGTCATCAAAATCAAACCGTTGGGGCGTACTTCCAAAGGCTCCATTTCTTCCACATCAAAGCCCTCCATGGTGCCCTGCATCACGGCCTGAAAAGCAGGTTTTAAAGCGAAGTAAACTTGGCCGCTTGCATTCTGATAGCTTTTGATCAACCCTAATTGCACCATCCATTGGGTGATTAAATATGCCAGGAAATGGGGTTCTACATCCTGCCAACTGGTGATGCCTTTCATCAATTCGCCATTTGGGATGCTGTAGATTAACCATAAAGCATAATCAGCGCCTTGGCGCAAAAAGTCTTGGTCGACCTCTTCCATTAAGGTCACAAAATCGCTCAACCGATACCAGGTATTTACTTCCAATCCTTCCAAAAGGCTCAAGACTTTGCGACGTGTGCGCAATGGCACGTTTAGCCAACTGCCTTCACAACGTAAAGAAGGCGTCAAGCGCAACTCATTAAACCCTTTTGTGTTCACCCAATGACTTGCCAACCATGCCGCACTTTCTGCCTTAGGCCGCTCGAGAAGCGCACGGGCCAAGTCAGTAGGCAAACCTTCTCTGCCAAGCAACCCCAAGTCATCGCCCAACGCCCGCAAGCTACGCCAATAGTGTTGTGATTTGCCCGTTTTTGACAAACGCTTTTCGGCTTCGCCTAACCTAAGTGCCGCAAAGAGAGTGCAGTAATCATCAACAATTTCAAAGCCCGAATCGCAAATGTCATGTTCAGAGGGTGCTTTTTCGGCAACCAATCTATCTTGAATTCGCAAAGGTGCTTTGGCTGGAACCTCTGGTAAAAAGGCTAAAAAGTCGTTAGGCAAAAATGCCACCTCGGCGAGTTCATCCTCTTTCCGAATGAAATTTCGCCCGATCATGGCACGATAGTAGAGGTATTCTGTTGTGGAAGAGGGAAAATACCAGGGCTGTTCACGATTTTGCTTACCCGGCCCCATCGCGCGCAGATTTCCATAGATCCGCTCAAAACGTGACCATGGCATCTGGCCATCTTCCTGTTTCAAACGTTTCAAGGCTTCCTGGGCTTGGGATGGCAGACTGGCAAACATCTCCATAAACAAAGTTTCATCTAAAAGGCATTGGGCAAGCGAGTCGGCAAAAGCGCGCTTGTCCGCGCCTTTTGGGGTCACGCCCCATCTCTCTGCCAGAATGCGCAAAAAGGTTAGGTCGTAAGTTTTTAGGAGGCTTATGAGATTTGGCATCCGTCAGCTAACCGTTCTGATCACCATGCCTGGGCTATTGGTCAATTTTGATGTTTCGCAAACCTTCAATTTTGGAGATTTTCTCAACCAGGTCTTCGATGCTTTCGGATTTATTGAATTGGGCAACGATGGTAATACGCAGACGTGAGGTCCGTGCGCTCTTGCGGACCGAAAAAGAAATGAGCTTTTCCGCGATTTCTGTCATGGTCTTGCGGACGGTGCGAATAACGCCATCTTCATAGTCCACATCGACGACGACATTGCGGATGAGGTTGGTACGCACAAATTTCTTCTCGATGATGTTCATCACCGTCAAAATAATGAGCATGAATGCCGTGGTAATAACGGCAATCACATAATAGCCAAAACCGAGCGCCAATCCCACAATCGCCATCGTCCACAGCGTGGTGGCAGTGGTGAGTCCTTTAATATTGAAGCCAAAGCGCAAGATTGCACCCGCGCCAAGGAAACCGATACCAGAAACCACTTGTGCGGCAAGTCGGGTGGGATCTGATCCAAAGGTAGCGCCCATTTCTTCTGAGATAATCGCTGCCAGACAGGCGCCAAGCACCAAAATCATATGCGTGCGCAAACCGGCTGGCTGGCTGTCGCGTTCACGTTCAAAACCAACCACACCACCCAAAAGCAAAGCAAGGGCTAAACGAATGAGTATGTCTTGAATGGCTAATTGTCCGATCATAAGTCACTTCTCGTGTTGGATATGGGCTGTTAATTCTATCATGTTTCGCCAAAAAATATGGACGTCTATTGAAGGCTAAGCCTTTAATGCAAAACCCGCCTGCTTTCACAGGCGGGTTCCATTCATTAAAAGTCCAAAGCTGGTAAGGCTTCTTCTGCGGCGCAGACCACGCCGACCAAGCCTCGTCCGGTATGCGCACCCAGGGCGGTGCCCAGGATGACATCCTCTTTCCAGCTCATCTCAAACACGGCTTCCATGGCTTTTTTCAGTTTTGCGCCACCTTCAGGATTGGCGGCCGTGACAATCTGGCCCACCAATTTGGTGCCGGCTTCATGAGCGTTGAGTAAAAGCTGAGGGATTTCATCAATCGCCTTTTGGAAAGAACGGCGCTTGCCACGGTCATAATACTTGCCGTCTTCCTTATCCACTTCGATAATGGGCTTAATGCCCAAAATGGATGCCAAAAGACCTTTCAGGTGACCAATGCGTCCACCAGCAATCAGGTATTTCAGGTCAGGCAAGGTGAAGTGGGAGGTCACTGCGCTGCGAATTTGTTCAACAACTGCCAAAATCTCTTCGCGCGATTTGTTAGCCTTTGCCATCATCGCCGCAGCACGCACTTGCCAGGCTTCGCCGGCCGAGAGCGTAAGGGTATCTATCACGGTAATATTGGCTTCGGGCACCATTTCAGCTGCCTTTTTCGCCACCGACCAGGTGCCGCTCAACCCAGAAGAAATGTGAATCGAAATGATATCGGGGTCTTCCTTGGCAAGATTGCGATACACATCCGCAATTTCCCCCAGGCTTGGCGTCGAGGTCTTGGGCAGGTTTTCAGCGTGATCCATGAGATCATAGAATGCTTCCGCTGTAATATCCACACCCGCTTGGTAAGACTTGCCGTCCACTTCCACCTTCAAGGGAAAAACGGTCAATCCTAAATCTTTATAATCCTGCATCGAAAGATCGACGCCACTATCGCATACAATTTTCATATTGTCCTCAGTTTGTTTCTAACTGTCATTTTTTTGACATAGTTGCCAATGCTAACATGAACGCCCATCGGCGCATGCTATTCTTGGCTCCATTATAGTTTTTTTCCCACCACTTCTAAAGCGTCTGGCTTGTATTTGTGACGATGGTCGCTTGTAATCTGGCGCTTTGTCACGCTTGTTGCAAAGCTTTGACCCAGGTGCTAATCACTTTGCGGTTACGCTTTTCAAGCGTCTGTTGCATTTGCAACGCCTTATCCATAATATCTTTCACATCCCAGCCACGATCCTTGATGACACCACGCACCATTGCCAGGCAGTCCGGTGTTAAGGTGGTTTGGGTAAGCATGTCTACCAGATGCCAAGGTGTGTGCGCCTGTGCCAGGACGTCCATGGTAATCAGTTCAAGACGGCGGAGAACTTCTTTCATCATAGCTTGTCCGGTTTCCAGGCGGCTGGATTCGATGTAAATACGGTTGATTGGCTCTGTACCCGATGCGCGTGTGCGCAGGTAGTGGTGATTATCACCGTTTTCATCCACAAGCTGCATTTCAACCAATTCGTAGCGGATGCCGCCCAAGTATTCAACCGTCAGGCCAGCCACTTTGGGCTGCTCGGCATTTTGGTTTTTGGGAAGATCAAGATAGTAGTTAATGAAGCCCTCTTTGGCTTCCAAAGGTGCGTCCACGTCTGCGCGACCAGCATGAGAGCTGGGGTCGCTGGAAGTGCCAAAGCTTTCCCACAACCCAGGCAGAGCAACCAATTCATCCCAAATTTCTTTGAGAGAATTAAGGGGTTTTTCTTCTCGGGCACCATAGTAAGCCACCATATCCATGACCAAAAGGTTAGCCCAAGGACCGTCCTTGTCCAAAACATGACCACGGGTAGTCAAACCAGAGCTTTCTTCACCGCCAATCAGGATGGTATCCCGCCAGTTATCAGGCAGCTCTTTCAAGAAGTTATAAGCGTCATCTGTGCGACGGATTTCTTCAATATACTTGATTCCCACCGGCACCGCGAAGGCATAGTCCAAGGCCCGCGAGTCAATTTCACCCACCCGGCACTTATAAGCAACCTGTCCAACATAGCCGGGCAAGGCACCTTTAGCAGGTCGGTTGTGTTCGTTGCCGGGAATCATGCCGGCTAGTTCTTCCAGTAAAGGTGAACCGGTTTGGGTGGCAATAACACGCCCGGTCAACCCACGGTCCAGCCCCAAATAACGCAAAAGCATTGGCAGAATTTGGTTAGGTCTAAAGTACGTACCACCCTTGTCGATGATGCCATAGCGGTCGGCGTCGGTGTCCATTCCCATACCCAATTGCGCGCCGGTTTTGGCCACGGTTTCTTTAAGCAGTTGGTTAAAGGGTTCTTCAGGGTTGGCATAGTCCTGCCCACCCAGCTCGGGGTCCACTTCGGCGTGGATGACGGTGTAGCGCACACCGGCTTCACCCAAAAGTCGGGTCAGATAGTCGCGGCCGGCGCCGTGCATCTCATCTACAACAACCATTTTGTCAGCAAAATACTTGCGGATACGATCAAAGTCGATGGGGATGCGTGCGTTGTCCTTGCCATTATTCTTAATCCAATGCACATAGGCATCCAAGGGATCAAAACCGGTTACCAAACCACGGGCTTTGGCGGCAGGAATATCTGCCTGCCCACCTGCGGCGTCAATCAGCTGCAGTTCGTTGATGCGAAAAGCGATAAAGTCGGTCACATTCGTCGGTGCGGGATAGCCCAAGCGTGGGTTAAATTTGATACCCTGCCATTCGGGTGGGTTATGGCTGGCGGTTGCGATAATCAAACCGGCAACATCATCTTGAGGCAAGACATCGGTCTCATAAAAAGAAAGCGCAGGCGTAGGCACATCTCGGTTGCCCATATCGATGCGAAAACCATTAGCCAAACAGGTTTCTGCTGCCCATTGGGTGACCAGGTCGGCATTGGCGCGGGTATCATGCCCCAGCACAACCCGCCGACCAGAAAGCGCTTCCGCCCCAACAAAAGCCGGGACGTCGTCGTTGTTCATAAAGTCACAAATGGCTTGCACCACCTGCCGTGCACGGGTTTCGGTAAAGTCATTACCCCACCGGCCACGCACACCGGAAGTACCAAAACGCAAGAACTTACGGTCATAAATTTGGCGCAAAAGTCCAGATTTACCAGCCAAACCAATCAAAACCGGATCTGCCGTACGCAATCGCATGGCGTAAAGACGTTCGTAGATATTGCCGATTTGAATGACCCGATAAGCCATCAGCCGGTCTGGATCCTGCTTGAAATCCAAAGACTCCAGCAAGGGTAAAATTTCGTTTTTGATGTCATCAGCTAAAGAGGCAAAAACTGGGGAAGTAAAGTAAAACCGTGCCAGGTCAATCGCCTTGCGACGCATTTTTGAACTCTTTGGTAAATAATCCTCATCCACTAACCGCCGCAGCTCTTGGTTCTTTGGCACGCGGGGATTGAGAAGCTCCAAGCGTCCTTGAGTGCCAGTAGCAGCCAAACTCAACAACAAACTGATAACGCGTGAACTGGTCTGTAAGTCCTCGGCTAAAAGCGCGGTATTGGCACGTAGCCAACTTTCCAGTTCAACCAAAAAAGCCTCCATTTCCGCGATCGCCGGCTGCCAAAGCTCCGGCTTATCCGCGACTAAAATCGCCCGGTTAAGGCGATTGAAACGGTAGGGTAATTGCGTTATAAAAGGTTTGTCATATGTCATTTTTTGCTCCAATAATTGTTTTAGGGCTTCGGCATCAAGCCGCCCTCTGCTACGTTCAATACTTCAATTTTACTTCCCGGGTTGGTGTTGGTTTCGGCTTGTACCAGTTCACAAATCTCCCAGGCGATTTTTGCCAATTCGGTTGCGCTGTGGCGGGTATCCGCTTCGAGCATCAATCGATACTTGTTTTCGGTACCTGAATAGCGTGAGTTCAATCCAACCAAACCGGGCAAGTCAATTTTCAGCTGGTCTAACCGGGTCCTCACCGCAACCAGACCGTCCAAGGGACGTTTCTCAGCGACATCACAAGAAGCAACCAACTGTGGATACTTTTGAATGCGATCCGCTAGTTTAGCCAGGCTGGTTTCTCCATCGACCATCACCCGAAGCATCAAGAGCGCGGTGCGCAAGCCATCCCCAGTTTGGTGCGTTTCATCCAATAAAATAATATGACCGCTTTGCTCACCACCTAAGCCAATAATACCTTTAACAAAATCGTCTTCATAGAGATGTTGCAACGCTTCGGTTACATATTTATCACCGACATCAGTGGTCTTTAGGTTGAAGCCCTTGCTCTCAGCATACGCTTTTAATGCGCCATTGGCCATCACCGTGGTCACCAGCGTGTCACCCAGAAGCCATTCCTTGTGATGAAGATATTCCGCCAAAATAGCCAGCATATGGTCGCCATCAATAAGACGCCCCAATTCATCCAAAAATATAACCCGGTCGGCATCACCATCAAAACTAATCGCCAGATCGGCGCCATGTTCTTTCATCAAAGCTGCCAATTCTGCTGGCTTAGATCGCGCACGTTCTGAACCACAATTGACATTAATCTGATGACCATAGCCATCGACATTAATTGCCACAACCTCCGCGCCAAGGATATCTAAAGCGCGTGGCGCTAACTTGTAAACTGCGCCATTCGAAGCGTCTACAAGTATTTTCAAACCATCCAGGTTCAAACCACGTTGAGAAGCCAAAAGGTCTTTCAGATAACTGGCTTGCAAATCCACACGGTCATAAACTTTGGTTTCGTCCATTTCGGGAAGAGCTTCAAGTTCACTGGCGTCCAACACAGATTCAATAGCAATTTCTTGTTCAAGACTCAGTTTAGTTCCTTTGGACCCAAAAAACTTGATGCCATTTTGGTCCATCGGGTTGTGAGAGGCAGAAATAACCACACCAGCCGTTGCTTCATAAACCTGGGTCAGGTAAGCTACCGCAGGTGTAGGCAAAACACCCAAGTCCCAGACAATTGCACCAGTTGCAGTCAATCCACGGGTTAAGGCATTTTGTAAAGCTGGACCAGATTGTCGCGTGTCGCGGCCAATGATAAAAATAGGTTGTTGGTGAATCGCGTCTGCATCTTCACCCATCACTGTACCCACAGCATAGCCCAGACGGGTCATAAACGCATCGGTCATGGGATGCTCGCCATAAACGCCACGAATCCCATCAGTACCAAAATATTTTACAGTGTCCATTGCTTTCCTCGGATTATTCAATTTCAATATCTGCCACCACAGGCAAATGATCTGAGATGCGCTGGGTCAGTTCGTCATCGATGACACGACACTCGTAGCGCAACAGACGGTTGGCTGGCGCAAAATAGATGTGATCCACCGAACCCGCGCTGCCGTGGGTGGGGATATCATTTTCGGGCACCAGCCGCACAAAGTTGTTATTCTCTACCAACAAGTTCTTAAGCGTATATTCATCTGGTTTCGCGTTGAAATCACCCATGATGATAACCGGGTGGCGTGGAATAAGAACGTGTTTTTCAATCAGGCCAATAACGTTTTTGATTTGGGTAGTTCTTGCGCGTTCAGCGGCTTCAACTGTTTCAGACCAAGCGTTTTCGCCACGTTCACCGACCAAAGTAGTCAAATGTAAGTTCAGCACAAAAGGTTGTGGTCCGGCTTTCAAGCGGGTGATGATCACATAACGCGGGTCAGTATCGCGCGTGCCTTCGTAGCGCACTGGTTGAAAAACCGGCACATTGCGTGGCACACCGGTGCGTTCGGGCTCGCCCAGGCGTGCAAAAGGCAGGTGCGAAAAAATCGCATTACCCTTAGACCAATCCCACCAGTCGTTAAACAAACCTTCGACCATCAAAGCCTGTTTGATCTGTAAATGCTGCTTCATCGAAAGCGTCTCGCCATAGAAAAAGTGATTGAACTGCGCGTCATAGCGAATGCGATCGGTCATGCTGTGCAAATGGCCGTCGCCGTCCAAATATTGCGCAATTTCCTGAACGCCGAGAATATCAGGCTTGACTCGATGAATCAACTCCCCGAAAGCCTCAGCCTTATCAAAACTTTCATGGTGTTTACCCCGATAGTTTTTGATGCCACCACCGAGGTTTAGGGTCATCAGACGAAGTTTGAGCATGTGCTATTTGGTCTCCTTATTAGTTCTATGAATTATACCAAGCAATATGCCTTCTAAGAAAAGCCAGAATATGCAGATTTATTTTCTATTTGTTTAAATACCAACACAACAAACTAAATAAACCGATATCGCCCTCCTTAAAAATGCACGAAGACGGGTATAATAAGCCTAAGCACTTTCCAACAAAGAAACGGAGCCTTTTATGAATCCCTTTTCACAAAAAACACTTCTTGCCCTTAATACCGATGGGCTATTGCAAACGCCGCCACAAGGACCTTCGACGCTGGCATACATTTTAGCTGGCGTTCTCGCCGGGCTATTAATCGCGCTCATCGTTTGGCTTTTAGTTTCTAAGCACCTCACAAAATGGGCTGGGGCAGCCTTGCAACGTAACAAATGGCTCCGAAAAGACCATAAGCTGACCACTGAACTCAAAAAGCTAGCAAGCGCTCTCAATGTGCAACACGCTGAGTTGGGTAAGGAAACATGGGAAGCACGTCTCACCCATCCTTCCTATGAACCTGCCTACAATAAAATCGTCAACGTTAATCAGCAGAAGGTCGGCATGGAAATGCATGCCAGTTCCTTAGGTGATGAGCTTAAGAAACTGGAACAAGACATCGAAACCATCACCAGACGCTATGACCAAAGCCTGGCTGAGATTGAAAGCAACCGCAAAATCACCCAAACCGAAGTGGATGCGTTGACCCAACAGCACAAAACACTGGACACAGCATTCACCGACCTTAACCTTGAAAGAGCCCGTGTTCAACGCGAAATTAAAGAAACCCGCACCAGCATCATCGACATCGAAAACTCAGACGCACCCAATAAAACCGCACTCGTCTTTCCACTCAATAGCAAGCTCGAGCAATTGAGCATTAGCTTATCGGACTTCTCTGCAAAATCACCCAATCTGGATGAACAACTAAAGCAAATTGAAGATGCCCTGCAACCCGCCAACCTCAAATTAGAAGAACTGGCTGGTGAACTCAACCGCACCCAAATTTTGAAGAAACAAGAACTGATGCCCCTGGAAGAACAGTTGAGCAAACTCAAACAATCCATCAAGAAAAAACAAGAGGAGATTGCCCAACTGGATGCCAGTATGCCAGCAATGTTGGAAGAACTTGGTGCACATGTGGACCACGCGCGGCCCGAATCGCTGCGCCTGGCACCACTTTACACCAATCTGGATGACATTTATGAGCGCACCCGCCGTGCTACTGAAGACCAGCACGCCTTACGCCTTGACATGGATAAGGGTGACAAAGCTTCGGCACGCAACTTCAAGCTCTTTTTGGCATTGGTTGTTTTGATGATCGCAGCCATTGTTCTGATTTTGATTTTTGTCTAGCCTCAAAAGTTAAAACGCAATTGGAAAATAAAAACCAGCGGCACAAAGCCGCTGGTTTTCGCTTAAGCGGGCGACCGGATTCGAACCGGCGAATGTTAGCTTGGAAGGCTAATGCCTTACCACTTGGCGACGCCCGCGTGACCTCTATTTTAGTCTAAACGCCCATTCTGTCAATATTTTC
>CAZUZM010000024.1:0-18747 GCA_964624615.1 uncultured Anaerolineaceae bacterium | reverse complement strand
CTCTTCTTCTTGAGCTGGCTTTCATGATCCTTTAACTGGTATTTTTTGACTAGCTTTTTCGGCTTTGGCTTCCGGCAAGCACTTACTCAAACGCCACGATGAAGTGATAGTGAGGTTGGCCACCGTCGTGGACCTCAACCTCAATATCCTCGTAGTCGGTGCGCGCTTTATCTGCCATCGCGTTAGCCTCAGACTGGCTGGTGCCTTCGCCATAGAAAAAGGTCACGCGTTCAAAATTGTCCATATCGACATGGTCAAAAAGGGTTTGCACGGCGACATCAACCGATTTTTCGCTCAATATCAGCTTGCCATCATACAAAACAATGACTTCGCCCTTCTCCACCTTCACGCCTTCGATCTCTGCCGTGCGCGTTGCGGTGGTAATTTCAGCAGTGTGTACCTCCGAAATCGCCTCAGTCATCGACTCAATCACCTCGTCAAAATCGCCATCCGGCATCAGGCGGAACATGGCCGCAAAGCCTTGGGGTGCATTACGCGTGGGAATGATGCCAACCTTTTTTACACTCACTTTAGAGGCGTTTTGCGCGGCCAAAATGATGTTTTTATTGTTGGGCAGAATAATCACCTTGTCCGTGGGCAAATCTTCAAAAGCGGCTACCAAATCTTTGACACTGGGGTTCATTGTCTGACCGCCTTCAACCACCGCTGCCACGCCTAAACTGGCGAAAATGCGCGAAAGACCCGCACCTGGTGATACTGCCACCACGGCAATTTCGCCGGGATGAACCGGGTTGAACTTGATTTCCGCATCCTGACGATGGCTGATTTGATCCTGGAGGTTCTCCATGTAAATTTTCTTGATAATGCCCTGGGTTTCCGTAAAAGCGATGGGCTCATAGCGGCGCTCGAGTTCGGTGTGGATATGCATGCGATAAATGCCCTCACCTTCACCCACTTGGATGCTCACCCCAAGGTCTTCCAAACCTTTGTAATATTGCTCAAGCATAAAGCCTTGGTTCGGTTCAAAATCGATGACGACTTCATAATCCTGACCTTCTTCAACTTGTTCCATCGCATGGGTCAGGTCAAACTGTGCCAGAGAAATCGCCGTATTCGCTGCGGTATCCAGAGGTTGCCCCTGGATCATGCGCAACATGCCCTCAAAGATGTAAAACAAGCCCATTCCGCCCGAATCAACCACGCCGGCATCCTTGAGCTGGGGTAACAGATTAGGCGTGTTTTGGACGCTGATATCAGCCGCTTCGATGAGTGTTACCAACATGTCGCTAAGGGATTTCTGGGTCTTTACCGCACCTTCGGCGGCGGTGGTCATGTCTTTCATCACGGTGAGGATTGTGCCTTCTACCGGCCGCACCACACCGCGATAAGCCGTATCGCGCGCACCTTGCAGGGCTTTGGTCAAAAGCTCGGTATCCATAGTAGCATGTCCATCCAATGCGCGGGAGAAACCACGCCAAATTTGGGAAAGAATGACACCCGAGTTACCGCGTGCGCCCATCAAGGCACCCTGCGCGAAAGTTTTTGCCATGTCACCAGCATGCTTGCTGCGATTGCTATCAGCTTCAGCAAAACCAGCCTGCATGGTCAACACCATATTTGTGCCGGTATCGCCATCTGGCACAGGGAAAACGTTTAAGGCATTGACATATTCCTGGTTGGTCGTCAGCCAGATTAAACCGGCTTCAAAAAGTAAGATTAAGCCTTCCCCAGTAACAGGTGATTTCAACAGCTTGTGGCGATCCGCCTCGCTGGGTAAGGTGGTTGAAAATTGCTTCATAAGGCTCCTGCGAATTTTAGTTCTTAATCGACATCACTAATTCGCATTCCGCGAACGTGTACATTGACGCGCTTGACAGGTACAGCCATCGTTTTTTCGACGTTGTACTTTACACTTTCAGCAACCGAATCGGTCACGCTTTTGATGCGAAGACCATACTCAACAATCAAGTTGACGGTAATCTCCAGCCCGCGTTCATCGGAGGCAATCACGATACCGTAATCACCTTCTTCGTCAAACATTTTGACAAAAGATTGGCGCACATTACCAGGCGCAAGTCCAATCACACCATAAGATTGCAGGGTCGCATCCCGCACTACGGTTTTGATGGCTTTTGGCAGAATGAATATCTTGCCCATTGGGTTATCTTGACTTGTCATATTCTTACTCACTTCCGTGTAAAAAGCTTGATTCTTTTCATTCTATCTGTTATCATTATTTTTTGCGTGCAGCGTTTAGCACCTTCACGCGAGACATTATAACGCAAGAAAGGTAATACAAAAATGGCAAAGTGCAGTCAATGTGGTAAAACAACCACCTTCGGTCATAATCGTAGTCACTCACTCGTTGCGACAAGACGTGAATTTCGTCCTAACCTGCAACGCATCACGCTAATGGATGGCAACAAGAAGGTTCGCCGCGTGCTTTGTACACGCTGCATCAAGACCCTTACCAAAGCGTACAACTAAGTTAACAACACTCAAAAGCTTGAAAAGTCGCGTTTGCGGCTTTTTTGCTTTTAATCAAATCGACTTTTTCGTTGATTTATAGCATTAACGAGGGCTGAAATGCCGCCAGCGATCCCGTTCTCATGCTTGAAAACCGCGGTGCCTGCCACAAAATTGCGCGCACCTACCCCATAAGCTGCCCCTATCGTCTTGGCATCAATGCCACCATCCACCTGCAAATCAGCTTCAGAATCATAACTATCCAATAGCTCTCGCACCTGTTCAATGCGCGTTATAGCTGATGGGATGAAACGCTGCCCGCCAAACCCAGGATTTACCGACATAACCAACACCAAATCAATATCGTCCAGCAGGTAAATTAAGGGGTCCAGACTTGTGCCTGGGTTCAGGCTCAAACCGGCTTTAGCGCCCAAACCCCGGATTTGCTGCAACGTACGGTGGATGTGTGGGCATGTTTCATAGTGCACAGTGATGATGTCCGCGCCACTTTTTACAAATTCAGGGATGTGTTTCTCGGGTTCAACGATCATCAAATGCACATCCAGCGGCAAATCCGTTACCTTGCGACAAGCCGCGACAATATTGGGACCAAAAGTGATGTTGGGCACAAAGCGGCCGTCCATCACATCAATATGAATTGAATCCGCGCCAGCTTCCTCACAAGCACGCACCGCTTTGCCCAATTCTGTCAAATCAGCCGAAAGAATTGAAGGTGAAATCCGAAAATCCATATGCATTACCGTCCAATCATTTGATAAACGAAAATCCAAAAGGGAATTAACCCCAACAAAAAGGCAAAAGCAAGGATGCCCAAGGCCCAGGTAAGCCAATCCACTTCGGGTTTTTCAGCCGCTTCTGCTTGTGGCGTCGCTGGTTTTTGGTGCGCTGCTTCAGCCACAGCTTGACCAGGTACAGCCTGGCTTTCAGTTTCCATCGGCTGAAAAGCTGGTGAAACACCGGTAACGCCCAAACTAATTGGGCCACCAATCACAGGATTGAGGCTGGTCTGCGTATAGGATTCATAAAACCCTTGCAAAAGTCGACCGAGTTGATTTGCCGTGCGATAACGCGCCGAAGGCTCTTTGGAAAGCACTTTGAGAATGATTTTTTCCAGTTGCTCTGGGATGTCTGGATTGAGCAAACTGGGCCGTGGCGCTTCTTCAAGGCGATGCTTACGCGAAAGCTCCGCCGAATCCGTGCCCTCAAACGGCAAATGACCGGTCAGCATCTCATACAAGATGACGCCCAGGGAGTAAACATCCGAGGCAGGTGAAGGCGGCAAACCGCTGGCTTGTTCCGGCGCAAAATAATGCGGCGAACCCCACACGACCTCGTTCTTCTCATCTTTTGATATTGTGGAAAGCGCACGGGCGATACCAAAATCGGTCACCTTTAGCACCATATCCGGTGTGACTAAAAAGTTGTGGGGTTTGATGTCACAGTGCACCAACCCCGCCCGATGAGCATAACCCACGCCTTGACAGGCCTGAATCATCAGCTCCAGGGCTTCCGTCACATTCAGCCGTCCACGCTCTTTTATCAGCGTTTTTAAGTCTGTGCCGGGAATATATTCCATGACGATAAAGAGATGCCCCTGATCCAGCCCAAAATCATGAACAGTAACGATATTGGGGTGCGAAAGGTTGGCAGCAGAACGGGCTTCCTGGCGAAAACGCTCACGGAAGGCAAGGTCAGCGGAGTAATCTTCTTTCAAAACCTTGACCGCCACATTGCGCTGCAACATGAGATCCATAGCGCGATACACATGCGCCATGCCACCACTACCCAATTTAGCGTTCAATTGGTAGCGATCATTCAAGACATCCAGGTTAGCCATCATTCCGATTATAACGCATAACCCTTTGCAATCAACGCTGAATTCAAGCCTCAAAAAACTAAAACACTGCCCTTTTGAAGCCTTTCCGATTCCAAAAATCACCCGCCCATGAAAAGGGATATTCCCCTTCATTTTCCATAGCAATTTCCCGTAAAACCCTTGCTATTTTGGGGCTTTGGGTCTATAATGTGGGAAAGTTTGTCATAAAGTGTCTTAAAGTGTCATAGACAAAAAAATGGAGCGCTGGATCACCGGCGCTTCGGCCATTAAAAAGGGATTAGAACAAATGTTTTACGGAAGGTACGAACACAACATAGATGCCAAAGGTCGCATGACCGTGCCATCTACCTACCGGGATCACACACCCGGTAATCTTGTGTTTATCACCAAAGGCTTGGACGGCAATCTGATGGCTTACGCCAAACCCGCCTTCGAGCTCATCGCCCAAGCGGTCAGCGGCAAATCGCTTACTGACCCCGAGGTGCGTTCCTTCAAACGTGAAATCCTTGGCTTTACTGCTGAACTCACTTACGACACGGCTGGCCGTATTCTTATACCGTCTTTCTTGCGGAAGTTTGCCGGTATTGAGGATCAAGTTGTTATTGTTGGCGTCGGAGACAGTTTTGAGGTTTGGTCTCCCGATCGATTGGCTGCAAAAGAACAAGTCTTTGCGGACCCTGAAGCCAACGTTGACCGCTGGGCTGCCTTTGACATATCGACTAGAGGTGATTAATGAATGCGGTGCAAGGGCCTCAACCTCCGCACCGCCCGGTACTTTATCAAGAGACAATTCAATACCTGACTGCTAACCAGGCGCAGCGCTTCTTAGATTGCACTGCCGGCGCCGGTGGTCACTCCGAAGGCTTATTGCAAAGCTCGCCCAACAGCCAGCTCCTCGCCCTCGACTTGGACCCCCACGCGATAGCCCTCAGCCAGGCACGGCTCGAAAAATTTGGCAAACGTGCCAATGTCGTGCAAGCCTCCTATTGGGATGCTGCTGAAGTGCTCAAGAGCATTGGTTGGGATGGTGTAGACGGCATCCTGATGGACCTTGGCGTTTCCTCCATGCAACTTGACCAGGCAGAACGCGGCTTTTCGTTCCGCCACGACGCCCCACTGGACATGCGCTTTGACCCCAGCAAGGGTCCTTCCGCAGCCGACCTGGTAAACACCCTGGAAGAAGCCGAGCTGTCCAAGATCATCTGGGAATATGGCGAAGAGAAGTTCTCCAGACGCGTGGCAAAAGAGATTATCAAAGCCCGCCCGCTTGACACCACCTACCAGCTCGCAGACGTGGTCAGAAAAGCAGTAGGTAAGACCCACGATAAGCTGGACCCGGCTACCCGAACCTTCCAGGCCCTGCGCATCGCAGTCAACAACGAACTTGAAGGTCTTACTCAGGCGATACCCAGCCTGATAGCAAGCTTAAAAACCAATGGACGCATAGCCATCATCAGCTTCCACTCCCTGGAGGACCGTATCGTGAAGCAAATCTTCCGCCAGGAAAGCACCGATTGCCTATGTCCACCCGAAAAACTGATTTGCGATTGTGGGCACCAATCCACAATCAAAATCCTCACCAAACGGCCGATTACCGCCAGTGAAGATGAACTGCAAAACAACCCAAGATCCCGCAGCGCTAAGCTCAGGGTCGCAGAAAAACGATAAGTGGCACGTTATTTGCATATAAGAAGGCATGAACACTAAAAGCACACCACAAGCCTATAAGCAAGCCCCATGGCGCCGCCAGATGCAGGTCATCGGTGGCTTCATGTTGGTTTTAATTGTCCTTGCCACAATCTCGGGTTTGTTTCTTTCCATCAGCGGTCGTGCGGCAGCTTCTGGTCGCCGCATCCAACAGTTAGAAATGCGCGCGCACTCTTTGAGCCTTGAAATCAATGATCTACGCACCCACTTAGCGCAAGTCTCTTCTGCAAATGCGATGAAAAACCGCATAGAGAGCCTCAATATGCAAACCATAGACCCGCATACAGCCATTTATCTTGCAGTCCCGGGATACGATCCAAACCTACGGAATGAAGCCCAAGAAGCCAAAGAGCAAGAAGTTGAAAAACCAGGTCTTTTGCCTGAATACACTAGCTCTTTATGGACTTGGCTACGTGAAAAGATTTGGACTAACTCACCTGGTATCCCCACCGAAGGTGAGGTTGCCCCATGAAATCAAATAATTGGCGTTTAACCTTTATCGCTTCGCTTGCAACGGCTTTCGCTGCGTTGATTATTTTTCAATTCATTCGCATTCAAAACATGAGTGTTGCCAAGATCATCCTTGAGGACAGTAAAGCTTATCAAGGCAAGACACAGTTGGTCTACCCCAACCGCGGAAACATCTATGATGCCAAAGGACGCTTGTTGGCTGGAAACGAAACCACTTATGAAGTGGGTATCGACATCAACGCAATTCCTGTTTCGCAAAGAAAAACCATTGCTAAAGCGGTTTCAGAAGTAATGGGCATGGATTACGACACTATTATGAGCAAGCTCGAAACAGAGCCTGGAAATGGCAATCCCTTTTACGTCCAGTTAGACGGTTTCGTGAGCCCTGAAAAAATCATGGCGTTTGAAGCGCTGGTGAAGCAATACAAGGACATGGAAGTCGGTCGCAATGAAATCCGCCCTTCGCTCTATGGGCTGGTCTGGACGCCTCACAACAAGCGTAGCTATCCCGAAGGAACGACGGGTTCCAACGTACTGGGTTTCTATAAGTACCTCGATCGCACCCAAGGCATTGGCTACTTTGGTGTCGAAGAAACTTATAACACGTTGCTTGCCGGAACGCCACAGATGGTAAACATTGTTTTCGATCCTCAAAAACTTTCCATGACGGATGAAATTCCACCTGGTGCCGACCTCGAACTCACCTTCAACCGTGAAATTCAAGCCATGGCCGAGCAAGAGCTTGACCAAGCCATCGAATGGTCTGGTGCAAAAGGTGGCTCGATTCTCATTTATAACCCCAAAAACGGCGAAATCATCGCTATGGCCAACACGCCCCGGCTGGATCCCAATAAGTACTGGAATTACGCGGATTTGTTCCCCAACCCTGAGCCTTTCAATCCCACAATCAGCAAAACTTACGAGCCCGGTTCCGTTTTCAAAGCCATCACCGTTGCCATTGCACTCGATACGGGTGCGGTAGACATGAACACTGTTTGGAATGATCCCGGCAAGTATGAAATCGGTGGTGTAACTATTCGCAACTGGGACTACGGTGCCTATGGTGAAGTAAATATGACCGATTGCATGCGCTGGTCATTGAACACCTGCCTGGCATGGATGGCGGAAGAAATCGGACCCGAAAGTTTCTATGCTTATCTAAAATCCTTCGGTTTCGACCGCAAAACGGGTATCGACCTTGGCGGCGAAACCCATTTCCCACTCAAAACACCAGGCGAAAGTGGTTGGTATGACATCGACCTGGCAACGAATGCTTTTGGACAAGGCCTTTCTGTCACCCCAATTCAAATGGCGATGACCGTTGGCGCGCTGGCAAACGAAGGCAAGATGTATGTTCCTCACATCGTTAAAGCTGTCATCATCGACGGCAAACGTTACGAAGTCGATCCAGTGATGGCCGGTCGTCCTGTCAGTGCTGAAACCGCCAAATTGGTTACCCAAATGCTTACTGAAACCTTGATGGACGAATCTTATGAAAACGCTGCCATTGAGGGCTACACCTTCGCTGGCAAGACTGGCACAGGCCAAATCCCAACTGAACATGGTTACACCAGTTCGCTCACCAACGCCTCTTTCGTTGGTTGGGGACCTTCAGAAGATCCGCAGGTTGTCGTTTATGTTTGGATGCACGAACCCACCCGGGACATTTGGGGCAGCCAAATTGCCGCCCCCATTTTCGCCAAAGTGGTAGAGAAACTGGTCGTGCTCATGGAAATCCCTCCGGATGCCATCCGCCTTTCAAACAGCAACCAACAAGTCATGGAAATGGGAAAGTGAGTTGACATGTTAAGCCTTTCACATCTTCTCAAAGCACTCCAATCACCCATCACATCCGTGGAAGCAGACTTTCCGGTCTATGGGGGATGTATTGATTCGCGTCAATGCGAAGACGGGAACCTCTTCATCGCCCTAAAAGGTGAGTTTACTGACGGGCACCTGTACGTCGACCAGGCTTTTGACAAAGGTGCTTATATAGCGCTCGTCGATCAAGCCATCGAGTCCGACTATCCGGTGATTGACATCAACGATCCGAACGCCGAGTTACCCACCGAAGCACCTTTTAGCTTGCTGGTTCCCGATGCGCTTTTAGCTTTGCAGACAATCGCCACCTGGTGGCGCGAACAATTTGACATTCCGGTCATTGGAATCACTGGTAGCGTAGGCAAATCTTCCAGCAAGGATCTCATCGCCAATGTGCTTTCACACCGCATGCGCACTCTTAAAACACATGGCAATCACAACAACGAAATAGGCCTGCCCCTAACATTGCTTGACCTGAATGAGGAACACGAAATTGCCGTTTTGGAAATGGGTTTTTATGTGGCTGGCGAGATAAAGCTTCTCTGCGATATCGCCCACCCCAATATCGGTGTACTCACCAACATTGGCACAGTCCATGCCGAAAGAGCTGGCTCAATCGAAGCCATCGCCGCTGGCAAAGCCGAATTACTTGAAGAATTACCTTCCGCACCGGAGGGCATAGCCATCCTTAACTATGATGATGACTTTGTGCGTGAAATGGCTTCAAAAACTGCTGCACGCGTTTTTTACTACGGTCTTAGCCCCGAGGCAGACCTCTGGGCAGATGAAATCGAAAGCCAAGGCCTCAACGGATTGCGCTGTCGCTTACATTATCAAGGCGAATCCTACTACCTGACGGCTCCCTTGATTGGCCGCCATTCGGTTTTCACTATTTTACGTGCTTGTGCCGTGGCGATTAATTTGGGGATAACTTGGGAATGGATCTTCCATGCTTTCAAAACGGGCCCTGAACAACTGCGTGTGGTTACCGCTAGAACGCCTAATGGGGCTTTGATTATCGACGATACCTACAATGCCTCTCCTGAATCAACCCTTGCTGCGCTCAACTTATTGAACGATATTGACGGACGTAAGGTGGCTGTTTTAGGGGATATGTTAGAACTGGGTCAATACGAACGAGAAGGGCATCGACGGGTTGGTTTACGCGCGTCTGAAGTTGCTGAAGAAATCGTATTGGTTGGCCAGCGCAGTCAAATCACACGTGACGCTATCCTTGAAACTGGCTACAACCCTGAAAGTGTCCACTGGTACGCCGATCCCGATGGTGCCATCGCCCACCTTAAGCCCAGTCTTAAGCAAGGTGATATTGTTTTGATCAAAAGCTCACACAGTATGCATTTAGAAACCATCGTCTCAGCTTTAGAGGAGGTTCGCTAATGGAAAACACAACCATAGCCATTGCCGTTAGTGGAATCGCGTTCTTTTTATCTGTCATTTGGGGCGATCCCTTTATTCGCTTGCTCAAACAATGGGGAATCGGCAAGGTCGTGCGCATTGATGACCTACCCGAATCACACAGCAGCAAAATGAACATCGCTACAATGGGTGGTTTCATGTTCCTGTTACCTGTCACCCTACTGACACTCATCCTCAACGCTGTGACCCTCTTTGGTTCACGTGTGTTTGGTATGTCCATCCTGGTTCCATTGGCCAGCTTGTGGGGGTTTGCCATCATTGGTGCCGTAGACGACTGGGAAGGCGTTCGCGGTCCGCGTCGTGGTCTGGGCATGTCCAGCAAAGTCAAACTTGCCTTGCAGATTCTGGTGGCTTTAGTTATCGCTTACATGCTCCGCGAAGTTTTGCGTGTTCCAGAAATCATCTGGCCTGTTACAGGCATGGTTATGGAAATTGGTTGGCCTTATATCTTCATCGCAGCTTTCATCATTGTTGCCATGGCAAATGCGGTCAACTTTACCGATGGTGCTGACGGTTTAGCTGGCTTAATCTCCCTCACTGCCTTTGGCGTTTACGGCATTGTTGCCATGAACCAAGGACAAGTTTACCTCGCGCGTTTCTGCTTCTGCATGATTGGCGCTTTGGCTGGGTTTTTATGGTTCAACGTCAAACCAGCACAACTATTTATGGGTGACACCGGCTCACAAGCTTTGGGTGCTAGCCTGGCAGTTGTTGCCCTAATGACTGGACAATGGCTTTGGCTTCCTTTGATTGCCATCATTCCAACCGCAGAAATGCTGTCAGTCATCATTCAAGTCATCTACTTCAAAGCAACTAAAGGCAAACGTATCTTTAAAAAGACCCCCATTCACCATCACTTTGAAATGATTGGCTGGGAAGAAACCCAAATTGTGCTTCGCTTTTGGCTCATCGAACTTATTGGGGCTCTAATCGGCCTCAGCATGACTTTTATTGGATAATTATGAAAAAATATGACGCAAAAAACATTCTCGTAATCGGTGCAGCCCGCCAGGGTTTGGCTATTTCACGCTACCTCGACAAACATGGCGCAAAGGTTGTGCTCACCGACGCACGTCAAGCGGATCTCCTGACTGAGGCAACCGAAAGCCTGGCAGACAGTCAGGTCAAGACCCATTTCGGAGCGCATCCCTTGGAACTTCTTGACGGTGTAGATTTAATTTGTGTTTCCGGTGGTGTTCCCTTGGATATTCCTATCCTCAAGGAAGCCAAGCAGCGTCACATCAAACTCTCGAATGATTCGCAAATTTTCCTTGAAAATTGCCCCTGCACCGTCATCGGGATTACCGGGTCTGCGGGAAAAACAACCACAACTGCACTTTTAGGTCAGATGGCAGATAACTTCTACGCCATGAAAAACACAGGCAACCGCGCCTGGACCGGTGGCAACATCGGCAACCCCCTCATCAACAATGTCGATGAGATGCAGGAAGATGATTTAGCAATCATGGAACTCTCGAGCTTCCAGCTTGAGCTTATGACCCGCTCACCTCAAATCTCGGCAGTGCTCAACATCACTCCCAACCACCTGGACCGCCACGGCACCCTGGGTGCTTACACGGCTGCAAAAGCCCGTATCCTCAAGTTCCAAAAGCAAGCTGATCTGGCCATCCTCAATCGTGAGGATAAAGGCTCATGTGACTTGCGTGACGAAATGCACGGCGACCTGATTAGTTTCGGCTACAAACAGCCTGGCAAAAATGAGCATGGCACTTACATTGAAAAGGGCAACATCATGCTGCAAATTGGCAGAGAACGCATGAAAATGCTGCCTCTGGAGTGGATTCCTTTGCGCGGCGAGCACAATTTGCTCAACGTCTTAGCGGCATGTGCGATTGCCGCCGGTGCAACCATCGCTCTGCCCGCCATCCAAACCGCCATCGAAACATTCGAGGGCATCCCCCACCGCATGCAACGCATCGCTACAAAAGACGGCGTGGACTATTACGATGACTCCATCGCCACCACGCCGGAACGCACCCTGGCTGCCATCAAGTCCTTTGATGAACCCATGGTTCTGCTCCTCGGTGGCCGCGACAAGAACTTGCCCTGGGACGCTATGCTCATGGCAGCAACGCAAAAAGTCAAGCACATCGTTCTCTTTGGTGAGGCGGGACCGATGATTGCAGAAAAATTAAACGCCATCAAAAAACACCAGAAATGCCAATCTGTCACCTTGAGTGGCACCTTACAAGAGGCAATTCAAGTTGCCGCGCAAAAAGCAGAGCAAGGCGATATCGTTTTACTCTCACCCGGTGGCACAAGTTATGACGCCTTCGTGGACTTCGAAGAACGTGGCAACAGTTTTGCGAAATGGATTAGAGAATCATGACAGCACAAGCACCAGCACAAGCCCAGGCTCAATTAAAGCCATCCAAAACCAGACGCCTTGCAGTCGACGTTCCGATGTTGATTATCGTCACCTCACTGCTCGTCATTGGTTTGTTGATGGTTTATTCATCCAGTCTGGATGCTTCTTTACGTTGGAAAAACATCCCCAATTATATCTTCACCCGCCAGCTTATCTGGGTTGGCGTTGGAATCGGCGTTTGTGTCATAGCCAGCTTGTTTGATTATCATCACTACTCTAAGCTGATTATTCCAATCATGGCAGGCATTATCATCCTTTTATTGGCAGTGCCAATCGCAAATCAGGTTCGATTTGCCTCAGTACGGTCCTTGTTCGAAGGTTCTATTCAGCCCTCGGAATTAGCAAAACTTGCGATCATACTTTATCTCGCGGCATGGCTCAATAATCGCCAGGAAACTCTGGGCAGTTTTAAGGATGGTTTACTTCCCTTGGGTATTATCGTTGGGTCAGTTGCCCTGCTCATTATTATCCAACCCGACCTTAGCGCTGCAATGACCGTCGTTTTCTTAGGCGCACTCATGTTCTTTATCGGTGGTGGCGATATGCGCCAAATTACCCTCATCATCGGTATCGTCGGCGTTCTTGGGTTTGCGTTAATCAAGATCTTTGCCACGGGTCAGACACGTATCGCGGACTATTTGAGTGGTTTGCGCAATCCTACTGAAGGTTCTTACCACATCAAACGCACCTTTGAGGCAGTCATCAAGGGCCGCTTCTTTGGCGTCGGTTTAGGAAACGCCGATACCAAATTCACTGGTTTGCCTGTGCCTCACACCGACAGCATCTTTGCCGTCCTCGCCGAAGAAACCGGTGTTGTTGGCTCATTCCTGGTCATAATTCTTTTCATCCTCTTCCTTTGGCGCGGGTATATTATCGCAAAAAATGCGCCAGATAACTTAGGCAAACTGATCACCTTTGGGCTTGTCGGCTGGATTACTTTTGAAGCCCTCTTGAACATTGCCGTTATCGTAGGACTCGTTCCTATGGCTGGAAACGCCTTACCGTTTATTAGTTACGGCGGTTCCAGCATGCTCACAACCATGCTCGCGGTTGGCATCATTATGAATGTCGCCCGACAGAGTGCTATGCAACCTTCAATCGAAAGGAGTCAAAGCAATGCGGCTGTTGATTTGCGCGGGCGGGACTGGCGGCGGAGTGTATCCCGGCCTAACCGTTACACAGATTCTGAGTAATGCTGGCCATGAGCTCCTTTGGGTTGGCACAGCGCAAGGCATCGAAGCAGGTTTGGTGCAACGCGAAGGTCTGCCCTTTGAAAGCATCCAAGCCGCTGGTGTACATGGTGTTTCGCTCAAAAAATTGCCTGGAAACTTATTAAAACTATGGAAAGGTTACCAAGACTCAAAAGCAATCCTCAAACGCTTCAAGCCCGACGCGATGCTCTTCACGGGTGGGTTTGTAGCGGTGCCAATGGCTTTCGCCGGCAGGCATATTCCATCCCTGCTGTATGTGCCGGACATCGAACCTGGTTTAGCGCTCAAAACGCTTGGTCGCTTTGCCAAAAAAATCGCAATAACTACAGAGGATACCAAAATGTACTATAAGTCCTCCGACAAACTTGTCCTCACCGGCTATCCCTTGCGTGAAGAACTCAAGCAATGGACCAAAGCCAAAGCACTGGAGTATTTCCAATTCGATCCAGCCATCCCCACCATTTTGTTCATGGGTGGCAGCACTGGCGCGCGATCGATCAACAACGCCGTCATCGACAATGTGGAACGTCTTGTTGAAAAATACCAAGTCATCCACCTCGTAGGTCACCTGGATTGGGAAATCGTGAGCACCGCTACCCGCAAGCTAGGCGCGCGCTACCAGGCTTTCCCCTACCTCCACGAAGTTGGCGCTGCCATGGCAGCTGCCGATTTAGTCGTTTCCCGCGCGGGCGCCAGCGCATTAGGCGAATATCCCTACTTCGGTTTACCCGCGGTTTTGGTGCCTTATCCCCATGCCTGGCGCTACCAAAAAGTGAATGCTGATTACCTCGTTGAGCGAGGCGCAGCCGTGTTGCTCGAAGACCAAAACCTCATGTCCCAACTCTGGAAGACCGTTGAAAGCCTTATGCAAGACCCCATTAAACTATCCAGCATGTCCCAAGCAATGCGCGCCCTTCGTCATCCTCAGGCTGCTGAAAGCATTGCTGAACTCTTGTATGAAATGGCGGAAAGCAAATGAGAACTGTTCATCTGATTGGTATCGGTGGAACTGGCATGAGCGCTATCGCCATTTTTCTGCTTGAAAAAGGCTATAAAGTGACCGGTAGTGACAAAAACGCCTCCCCATACTTTGAGCTTGTGCTCAATAAAGGTGCTGAAGCGCTATTGGGACACCATCCCGAATTAGCCATCAAAGCCGATGTTGTGGTGCGTTCTTCCGCTGTGCGCGATGAGGATCCCGAAGTCCAGGCCGCCCAAGCCGCAGGTATTCCAGTGCTCAAACGCTCTGACTTTTTGCCCGAAATTTGCAGTGGCAAACAAACGCTGGCGATTGCCGGCACCCACGGCAAAACCACCACCACCGCAATGCTCATCGAGACTTTGCATAGTCTCGGTTTAGACCCCAGCTTCATCCTCGGGTCTGAAATCAAGAGCCTGGGCACCAACGCCCATGCCGGACAAGGTCAACACTTCGTTATCGAAGCCGATGAATATGACTATATGTTCCTGGGACTTGAACCTTCGCTGAGCATCCTCACCAACATTGAGTATGACCACCCGGATTGTTTTGCAACACCTGAAATTTATGAACAGGCTTATGTGGATTTTCTCAAGAAGAGCAAAAAAGGTGGCGTTGCGTTAGTCTGTAGCGAAGACCCCGGTGTCCGCCACATGCTCGAAACCAACACTTTTGAAGATTTGACCGTTTTGACCTATGGTTTTGATGAAGACTGCGATTATCGCGTCCTCTTCCTCGATCCAAACCTCAGTTCAAACGAATTCATCCTGACGACCCAACTGGGTGGCATCCCACAGTTAAGCGGTCCATTTACCCCTAGTCTTCCCGGCAAACATAACGCGCTCAACGCTGGAGCGGTGGCTGCCAGCTTGCACATTTTGGGGTTGAACCCACAGTTAGCGCAAAACGCCCTTGAAAACTTCACCGGCACCGAACGCCGCTGGGACATCGTTTACCAACAAGATGGCATCACCTTGATTAATGATTATGGCCATCATCCCACCCAACTCCGCCTTACCCTTGAAGCAACGCGCCAGGCACACCCAGAAAGCAAGATTTGGGCTGTTTGGGAGCCCCACACCTTTAGCCGCACCCAACGCTTGGAAGCAGATTACATCAAAGCGCTAGACCTGGCAGACCAAGCCGTCATCATGGAAATTTACGCCGCGCGTGAAGTTGACGAAGGTTACACACCCCAAACCATGGTGGATGCGCTGGAAGAAGGCAAAGCACTTTACCTGCCAGACCAGGATGAAGCCGCCAACCTCATCCATGAGCTTAGCGGACAAAACGATATCATCATCGTCTTTTCCGCCGGTAAAGGCCCCCAACTCAGTGAAAAGCTAAAGGCATTATTTGAAAATACCCACATGGAGGCAGCCATGCCTGATCTACCTATGAGAAAACTTGAAGCACTTTTCGGTTCTAAGCTTTTGAGCGGCGAACACCTTAAAAACTACACCACCATCAAAGCCGGTGGACCTGCCGCAGGATTAATGATTCTGAACGATATTGATGAGCTAAGCCACGCCGTTGGCACCTTATGGTCCCTGGATGTCCCTTTCAAACTGTTAGGCAGTGGTTCAAACTTACTTATTAGCGATAAAGGCTATCCGGGTATCATCCTCATCAACCGTTGTAACCGGGTTCAAATCTATAAAGAACAAGACCCACCCCTTGTATACGCCGAGACTGGGGCGAACTTGGGCACGATGTCCCAGATGGCATCTCGTGCCGGTGTCGGTGGCATGGAATGGTGCAACAGCATCCCTGGCACAGTGGGTGGCGCGGTTTATGGCAATGCTGGCGCGCATGGCAGCGATGTTGAGGCTACCTTATTCAAAGCCGATATCATCACCCGCGACGGTGGAAAGCAAAGCCTGGATGTGACCGGCATGGGTTATCAATACCGCTCCAGCAAATTCAAGCGCGAAGGTACAAGCGTTGTGATCCTTTCAGCCACCTTCCATGGAAGTCATGCTGATCCGGCAGAATCCCTGCAAAAACTAGAAGAATTCACCGCTAAACGTGCCAAGACCCAACCTAAAGGTCCCAGTTTTGGTTCAACTTTCAAGAACCCAAAAGATGACTTTGCTGGTCGATTGCTTGAAGAAGTCGGCATGAAAGGTGTCGTGAGTGGTAATGCTCAAGTTAGCGAACGCCACGCCAATTTCATTCTCAACGATGGTACTGCCACCGCGCAGGATATCTACAACCTCATTCGCATGGGTCAAAAACGGGTCAAAGAAAAGTTCAACGTTGATCTCTTCACAGAAATTGAAATATTGGGAGACTTCGATGAAATCGACTAAGTTAAACCTGGCAGTCGTCTTTGGCGGACGTAGCGGCGAACATGAAGTCTCGCTTATGTCTGCGCGCTCGGTTATAAGCGCGATTAACCAAGACAAATACCAGGTTTGGCAAATCGGCATCAGCCATTCAGGCGATTGGTTCACTGGTGAAGATACGATTAGCGACTTCGAAAACCAAAAGTTCGACCATTTGCATCCCGCACTTTTGCTCAAAGAAGGCAAAACCTTGAACCTGCATGCCCTGAAAGACGGACAGCTGGCAAAAGTCAGCGAAATTGATGTCATCTTCCCCATTTTGCATGGCACCTACGGTGAAGATGGAACTATCCAGGGCTACTTTGAGATGCTCGATGTCGCTTATGTTGGTGCGGGTGTCTTGGGATCATCCTTGGCAATGGACAAAGGCCTAACCAAAGATGTTTTGTTAAACAAGGATTTCTCCGTTCTACCCTATGGCGTATTCACCCGAACAGCCATCGAAAACAACATTGAAGCTGTTACAGAAACTGCAGAAAAGATTTCCGACTACCCACTTTTTGTCAAACCCGCAAACTTGGGCTCATCCGTTGGGATCAGAAAAGCGAAAAACCGCGCAGAGCTCCTTGATGGGCTTCGTTTGGCAGCAAAATATGACCGCCGGGTTTTGGTGGAACGTGGCATCAACGCCCGTGAAATAGAAGTTAGCGTTCTGGGTAACGAAACACCCATGGCATCCATTCCTGGTGAAATTATCCCGGGCGATGAGTTCTACAGCTATGACGATAAGTATATCGACGGCGTCGCCCAAACCTTGATTCCAGCAGATTTGAGCCCAGCCATCATGGATACCATCCAGGATATTTCGGTTCAGGTTTTTAAAGCACTTGATTGTGCAGGTTTGGCGCGCGTTGATTTTCTCATCGACCGCGACACAAATGAAATCTTCTTTAGCGAGATTAACACCATGCCTGGGTTTACTCCCATCAGCATGTACGCCAAGTTATTGGGTCATGATGGCATCTCATATTCCGACCTCATCGACCGACTGATTGCCTTGGCGCTTGAAAGAAAAGCAGATAAAGACAAAACTTTAAGGAGTGCAAAAGCCTAATGGCACGCAAGCCCGAGGAACTCTCACGCGCGGACCAAATTCGCGCCAGGCGACACATAGAGCCTGTAAAGCGCAAGCCGATTGAACGCGCTGCCGGTGAAAGCACCGAGCGCGCCGCCCAGGCTGCTTCGCGTGTTGTTTCTCGTCGCACACCAACCCAAGCGCAACCTGCTCCTCACGCCGTAAGTAGCAAAGGCCGCCGCCCGGTTTACCTACCTACAAGCACACCCGGCATGGAATTGCGTCTCCCCTCCGTCCCGCGAGTTCAAATCGGTTATCGCATCATCTCCGGTATTTTGGCTTTCATTTTATTAATCGCCGTTATCGTTATGTTGAGAAACGATAGCTTTAAGGTCAACCCGAACGGCATCACCATTCGAGGCAACTTCCGCGTCGCCAACGCTGAAATCGCCACGCGTCTAAGCTCTTTTGGTACCAGAATCATTGAAGTTAAACCCGAAATTATCGAACAAACCATTCTGCGTGATTTCCCAGATATCAAAGAGGTCAAAGTTGGAGTCAGTTTGCCGGCAAACCTAAATGTGCGTGTCACCGAACGCATTCCAGCAATCGTTTGGAATCTGGAAGCTACTGAAGAAAAAGAAGCCAGCCAACTTTGGATTGATGATGAAGGCTATAGTTTCGAGGTGCGCGGTGCAGCCAGTCTACCTATCGAGGTTCAAGCCAATATCGCCCCACCTGCTCCATTCGCACCGGTAGAGCTTGAAAAACCACAGAACAAAGAAGATAAAGACGAAGATAAGGAAGAAGTCATCTTTGCCGGACGCGATCCCAACGTGGATCCACGCCTCGTCAAAGCGATTCAAGCACTCAGTCAAATAAAACCTCAAGGCACCATCCTGCGCTATGACGCCAAGCGCGGTTTGGGTTGGGTGGACCCAACCTATGGATGGATGGTCTATTTTGGCAGAAACGCCGAATTTTTAGACCTCAAAATGACACAGTATAAAAAGATAGCGGATTTACTCTTGGAAAGAAACTTGCAACCTTCTTTGATAAGCCTCGAGTATTTGCACGCCCCGTA
>CAZUZM010000023.1:0-19706 GCA_964624615.1 uncultured Anaerolineaceae bacterium | reverse complement strand
CCTATTGGGTAATTTTGCCAGCGTCATAATAAACATTTTCTGGACAGGTGTTGACTAAAAAGCCGTCTTCAACATATTCCATGGTAAAATGAGAAGAGTAATTCTTTTTATCCATTCAGCTCAAAATCTCTGGAGGAAATCATGATATGTTCAAATTGTCAGACGACAAACAAACCTGACAGTAAATTCTGTATGGGTTGTGGTGCTCCGCTCATACCACCTGCGCCACCTCAAGAAAGCCCACAAGCTTTTCAGCTATATAGTCCTGAACAAGACGCACCTCAAGAAGCGCCACCACCCCCACCACCGATTGTTCAGCCAACTGCTTCAGGGCCTATTCAAAGTCCTGTCCAAGGTGAATATCAAAGTTATTCGCCAAGTGGACCCCAACCGGTTCCGCCACAACAACCCGCACCCCAAGCTTTCAATGCACCTTTTCCAGCTCAGGGGCCAAAATACCCCCCTCCACCTCCACCACCTCCTCCTGGGCAATTCTCTTCGCAGTCTCAGCCCTATGGACAAGGACCTCAAGGCTACGCGTATTCACCAGCCAAGCCGGCTGCTCCAAAGAAAAACAAGACGTTGTGGATTATCCTGGGCGCTGTTGCTGCCCTTTTGATTATCTGTGTGGTGCTTTTCCTTACCGTTTTGCGCCCTATGATTACCAAAGCGATTCGGGGTGCTGTTGACCCGGTGGCGACTTTTGAAATCCCTGGCTGGACTGATGATTCAGAGGCGGAAGAGCCTTTAGAAGAACCCGCTCCAACAGAAGAACCTGTAGGCGTTGTTAGTGTCGCCGGTGGTGTTATAGACCCGTCTAATGCAAATAGCGTTCAACAGCTGGCACGCTTTGGTAATGGAATGGCTAAGACTATTCATGTTTCACCAGATTCACTTTACTTGGCGGTAGGGACCAGCATTGGTTTGGATATCTTTGAGCTTAACAGCGGTCAGAGAATTCAGCACCTCTTGGATGATAATATTGTTTATGATGCCCTTTTCCTGCCTGATGGAAAGGTGATAGCCACAACAGATGATGGTATCTATCTCTTTTCAGCGGGTACTTTTGAACTTATGAGTACGGTTGCGGAAGAAGGCAGGGTTTATGGCTTGTCTATGGACGCTGACGGCACATTTTTTGCTGCAGACTATGGTCATAAAGTGAATTTTTATACACAAGATGGCCAAAGCTTCAGTTATTCACATACGATTTTAGAAAACGAAAATTTCTATGCCGTAGAAATGTCTCCCAATAGTGATTATCTTGCCACGGGTGATCACGAAGGTAAGCTCAAAATTTGGAAAACGTACGATGGTACGCTTGTACACGAAATTGACGCGCATACCACTTACATCAACAAAATTGCCTGGACAAAAAACAGTGCGCTTGTCGCCGCAGCTAGCGATGACTATGAAGTTTCAGTTTGGAACGCCGATACGGGCGAGGAACTCCAGCGAATGAAAGATGAAAATTCGGGTTGCGAGACGCTTGCTTTTTCAGGGGATGGCGAACAATTGCTTACCGCTTGTGAAAAAGCCAAGGTTCGTGTTTGGGATACCATGTCGGGAAGTGAAGAAAATAGTTTCACTGCGGAAAGCTCTTTCATCAAAAATATCACATTTAGCCCAGATGACGAAAAGCTGGTTGCATTAGATGATTGGGGTCAGATCTTTATCTGGGGTTATCCGTCTGCGGAACTCATCCAAAAAATTGGTATCTACAACGATTACTTTTTGTCTTTGGCAGTTTCTAATGACGGCTCTAAAATATTCTTTTTGGACGGTGACTACGAATCGGTGATGATAGATCGTTCTGGCAATTTGCTTTGGACCAATCGCGATGACGATGCTGATCAAATCCTCGGGCCGGCATTTTCTCATGACGGGCGCACCTTAATTGGCGGAACCTATGGCGGGTACGTTAATTTCCGTGATGTCAATGATGGTTTTGAAAATAACTACTTTGATGCCCATGATGATTGGATTAGAAGCATTGCGATTTCACCGGATGAAACCAAAATTGTGACCGCCAGCGATGACAATACCCTAAAAGTGTGGGATTACAACAGCTTTGACCTTTTGTTTACGCTCGAAGGCCATTCTGATTATGTGCGTACAGTAGCATTTTCACCTGACGGCAAGCTGATCGCCAGCGGCGGTGACGACAAGACTGTCCGGCTTTGGGATGCCAATACTGGTAACTTGTTAAACGTGCTTGAAAACCATACCGATTGGGTCCGTGCGGTCAACTTTTCACCTGATGGGCGGTATTTAGCCAGCACGGGAGATGACTCTCATGTGAGTATTTGGGATCCTGCTACGGGAGAATTGGTCCGAGGGATTGAGGTCGGTGCGACGAACAAACATAGTCTTGCCTTCACGTTGGATAGCCAACATATTTGGGTTGCCAATGCTAGCTATTTGGAGCTATTCGACATTGAAACACAAGAAGCAATCGTTTCTTTAGACCAGCACAAGTATAACCTCCTGTATTTTGCATTGAGTGCTGATGGAACAACGCTTGTTACGACCAGTCTTGATGGCACCCTGCGCATTTGGGGTGTGAAATAAAGTGTTCTTGGAGAATAAAAGGACCATAATGCCCTAGATTCAACAAAAGTATTGCAAAAAGTCACTGCTATGTTATGATCATAGCAACAACACGGGGAGCCCTTTGGGCTGAGAGGGACGCAATCGTCCGACCCGCAAACCTGATCCGGATAATGCCGGCGGAGGGATGGACAAAAACCCAAAAAACACCCTCCACGGCGAGGGTGTTTTATTATGCAAAAGAAGAAAAGAGCCATTCTTTTTAGCAACGGTTTTGCCGAAAAGCCTGAATGTTTGGCTTTGCGTTATGAGGATTATCTCATTGCGGTGGATGGCGGTATGCGCTATCTTGACGCCTTGGGACGAAAGCCACACTTGTTGATTGGGGATTTGGATTCAATTGATGACCAGCAGCTTCAGATTCTAAGGCAAAATAAAACTGAAATATTGCGGTTTAAACCCGAAAAAGATTTTACCGATTTGGAGCTTGCGCTTCGTGAAGCAATATCCCGTGGCTATAAAGAAATTGTCATCGCCTTTGGGTTAGGTGGACGCTTGGACCATCTATTGGGAAACCTGGGGCTCTTTTCCCTACCGGCTGGCTTGTCAGAAGACGTTGCGCTTTCATTTGATGACGGCATTACCCGTGTTTTTTTAGTCAACGCCACCCTTCAATTGGATGTCCAGGTCGGAGATACCGTTTCGCTCATTCCGTGGCGTAGCGATGTGTTGGTGCAAGAAACGCAAAACCTGGCATATCCACTCCATGATGAAACGCTTCCCTTTGGCAGCACACGTGGCAACAGTAATCTCGCTCTTTCAGAGACCATTATGGTGCGTGTTAACCAGGGCGAGCTTTTGTTGGTGCATACCCGAAAACAATAATGAAAAATTCGTTGAAAGGAACGAAAATGAAACAAAAAATCTTTCTAACCCTCATCACTTTAGCACTACTTTTGACAGCTTGTGCGCCTAAATCCCCTGTGGAAACCCAAATTCCCAGTGAACCTCAGGCACCAGCCGACCCCCAAGAAGCCAGTGTGCTAAACGTGATGACCCACGACTCTTTTGACATCACTGCTGACCTCTTGACCAAGTTTGAAAATGACAACAATGTTAAGGTCAATATCATCAAAGCGGGTGACACCGGCAGCGCGCTCAACCGCCTGATCCTTACCAGCACCACTGGTGCCTCCGAAGCGGATGTTTTCTACGGACTTGATAATACTTTCCTCTCTCGTGCCTTGGAAAACGACCTTTTCGAGCCTTATGAAGCGCCCGCGCTGGCTAAAATCGACAAGAGTTTCAAGCTCGACCCCAAGAATGGTGCCTTGCCTATTGATTATGGCGATGTTTGCATCAACTATGACAAAGCCTGGTTTGCCGAAAAAGGTTTGGCTTTACCCGATTCACTCGAAGCTTTAGCCGACCCGAACTACAAGGGCCTCTTGGCTGTTGAAAACCCCAGTACGTCTTCACCTGGTATGGCTTTTATGATGGCAACCATTGCCCACTTTGGTGAAGAAGCCTGGTTGGACTGGTGGAAACAGATGAAAGACAACGATGTTGCCATTACATCTGACTGGGAAACTGCCTATTACACCAATTTCTCGGGCTCATCGGGCAAGGGACCACAATCGATGGTGGTTTCTTATGCTTCCAGCCCTGCCGCAGAGTTGATTTATGCGGAAACGAAACTTGAAGAATCACCCACGGCTTCAATCGTCGCAAATGACGCTTGCTGGCGGCAAATTGAGTTTGCCGGCATCCTCAAAGGCACCAAACAACGCGCCATGGCTGAGAAATTCATCGATTTCTTACTGAGCAAGGACTTCCAGGAAGATGTACCCATGCAAATGTTTGTCTTCCCGGTTTTGCCTGAGGCGCAACTGCCCGAAGGTTTTGTGAAGGGCAGCCAAATCCCTGAAAAACCCGCCACGCTGGATCCAGCCGTCATCGCCGCCAATCGCGACGCCTGGGTTGAGCAGTGGGTCAAACTGATGCTCGGAAACTAGACTTCTTTAGAAGTAGATATTTAGGCAAGAAATGGTGAAAAGGCCAACCTGGCAAGTCCTTTTACTTTGGGCTATTCCACTGGTGTTTTTGGGTGTGTTTTTCTACCAACCCCTGGTGGCAATTTTCAGGCTGGTTTTTTCACCGCGTTTTATTCAGGGTTGGGAACTTTTTAGGTGGTCACAAGTCACCAAACCCTTGGGCTTTACCCTTTATCAGGCCACGCTTTCAACATTGTTGACCCTTGTTCTAGGCATGCCGGCGGCTTGGCTTTTTGCGCGCTTCCAATTTCCAGGACGCAAAATCCTGCGCACCCTCACCACACTACCCTTTATCCTGCCAACGGTGGTGGTGGCAACCGCGTTCAATACCTTGCTCGGACCACGTGGATGGCTGAACCTGGGCTTGATGTCGCTTTTCAACCTGAGCTCACCGCCACTGCATGTTTTGAACAGTCTGGGTGCCATCCTTTTGGCGCACGTGTTTTATAACACTTCGATTGTGATTCGCATGGTTGGTTCAAACCTGAGCCGGCTGAACCAAAACCTGCCGACAGCCGCCCAAAGTTTAGGCGCATCGCCCTGGAAAGCGTTCAAAGAAGTTACGCTGCCCTTATTGATGCCTTCCATTTTGAGCGCGTCTTTGATGGTCTTTTTGTTTGACTTTACTAGTTTTGGCGTGGTCTTGATGCTGGGCGGGCCTCAATTTTCGACGCTCGAAGTTGAAATCTATACCCAAGCCATGAGCCGCTTTAACCTGCCTGTGGCGGGTCTGCTTTCCATCATCCAACTGGGCTTTACCCTTTTGGTCAGCGCGCTTATCAACCGTGCCAACCAACCGCGCTATGGCAAGGCTGCCCTGTCTTCCGAGAGATCCGGGCTACGCAAGCCTAAAAAGACGCTTGAAAAAGTGTTTATGATCTTCATGATTGTCACCTTGCTTTTGTTGATGGTCACGCCGATTTTGAGCCTGGTAACGCGCTCCTTTTTCACTTTTGAAGCAGCGCGTGGGGAACGGGGCGAGTTGCAAACTGGATTCACCTTGCGCTATTATCGTGAGCTTTTTGAAAACCGTGAACGTTCGTTGTTTTACGTGCCGCCCATTGCTGCTATTCGGAATTCGATGATTTATGCCGCCATTACCATGCTACTGGCAACCATTTTAGGGCTTTTGGCGGCATATGCTATCCACCGCTCAGGACGTATGAGTCGTTTTCTCGAACCGCTCTTTATGTTACCTTTAGGCGCCAGTTCAGTAACACTCGGTTTGGGTTTTTTAATTGTTTTTGGCAGTAGCTTGTTGACCCAAGGTCGTTTTCAAGCCTTGATTCCCATCGCCCATGCCTTGGTGGCTTTGCCTTTGGTAACGCGCACCATTTTACCTGCACTACGCGGCATCCCTGCCAACCTTGGCTCGGCAGCGAAGAGTCTCGGCGCGAATCCAGTTCGGGTCTTGAGAGAGGTTGACTTACCCTTACTCTTCCGTCCGATTGCGGTGAGCTTGCTATTCGCTTTTACCATCTCCTTGGGTGAATTTGGCGCGTCGAGTTTTTTGAGTAACGTCGCCATGCCAACCATTCCGGTTGCCATTTACCGTTACATTTCACAGCCTGGTGCGCTAAACTATGGACAGGCTTTGGCGATGTCCAGTTTGTTGATGGCGGTTTGTGTTTTGGGGAGTTTGATCATAGAGCAGTTGCGACTGCCCGGTGAGGAAATGTTCTGATGTTAAGCGTTCGCGATATTCACAAAAGTTTTGAAAACAGGCCCTTGTTAAAGGGATTGAGCTTTGACCTGGAACAAGGACAGATGATTTGTCTTTTAGGCTCTTCGGGAAGTGGCAAGAGCACGCTGTTGCGCATTATTGCTGGGCTTGAAGATGCCGAAAGTGGCGCTATCTATTGGGATGGCGAGGACCTGGCACAAACGCCCGCGCACAAACGTGGTTTTGGCTTAATGTTTCAGGATTACGCTTTATTTCCTCATCGCACGGTGTATGACAACATTGGCTTTGGCTTGCGCATGCAAAAGCGACCATCAGATGAAATTGACGCCATTGTTCAGGAGCGGTTGAAATCAATTCGCATGGAAAGTTTTGCTAACCGGCCAGTCACGGAGCTTTCTGGTGGCGAACAACAACGCGTTGCCCTGGCACGCGCACTGGCGCCCAACCCACGCCTTTTGATGCTGGATGAGCCTTTAGGCGCCTTGGATCACAGTTTGCGCGAACAATTGACCAATGAGCTGCGCCAAATGCTACGCGAAAGCCACAAGCCGGTCATCTATGTGACCCATGACCGTGAGGAGGCTTTTGGCTTGGCAGATCGCTTACTCATTTTGCATGAAGGACATATCGTTCAGGATGGCAGTCCACAAGAACTCTATGAAAACCCGGCGGATGCCTGGGTGGCACAGTTTTTAGGTTTGGGTAATTTGGTTGCCGACGAACATGATTCAGCTTGCTGTTGGCTTTTACGCCCACATAACGCCCAAATTGGTGAAAGCCCAATGCCCACACCTTTCCAGTTTGTTGGTGAGATACAGGATTGTGTTTATATGGGCGAACGCTATCAACTGAAACTTAGGACAGAAGAAGGTCAAGACTTATTGTTGGAAAATGATCAACAATGCCTACCCACCGAAACGATTCAAGTTTATTGGCCAGTGGAAAAAGCACAATGTCTCAAGAGCTAAAAGATAAACGGCCGACAAGCGCCGGGAAGATTAGTGTTAAAAAGAACCACGTTGGTAAAGATTTTACCTATTCATGGCAGGGCACGTTGCTTGAAGAAACGCCGACGATGCGCAAGCTCCAAGCTTATTTCAGCGGAAAACCCGGAACCATTGCGGGTGTCAAAATCGACGTGGGTGACAGATGGATTGAAACGTACTATAGCGACCGCTGGTATAACAGTTTTGAAATGCACGCGGGCGATAGCGACGTTTTGAAATTGGTTTACTTCAACATCTCTTACCCGGCGGTATTCAAAGTTGACTTTATTGAATGGGATGATTTAGCCCTTGATCTGGTGGTTCTGCCGGATGGCACCACGCATATTCTTGACCAAGATGAGTTTGATGCGCTGGATTTGAATGCAAAAACGCGCCGCATCTGCTGGCAAACCCTGGAAGATCTGCTCAAAACCGACTTGGCGTGTTATTGGCGTTCTTAGGCGTTTATACAGCACCCCTATGTATCGATGTAAGGCGATCTGTTCTATCTTGCCTTTGCCCTCTCCAGCTTTTTTACCTTAGTAAAAAAGCGGTGGGAGAGGGTCGGGTGTGGGTCTTTAAAGCTGAACGAACACGAGTTAGGAGGCTTGGACGCAAAAACGCGCCGCATCTGCTGGCAGGCCCTGGAAGAACTGCTCAAAACCGACTTGGCGCGTTTTTGGAAATGTTGACTTTTAAGATTTGGCAATAGCCTTTTTTACAAAGAGCCGAGCCAACCAAACAGTGGACCACAAATCAGTGGCGCGCTGGTTATCACACCAATCAAAACCAAGACAAACAAAACACCGACGATAAGCGAGAAGGCGATGCCGACCCAGCCAAGGACGATGCCGGCGGTTGCCATGCCGCTGCCGCCCATCACATTGCCGCTCTTCTTAATTTCATTGCGGGCGACATAACCAGCAATCAGCGCACCAATGGCACCAAAGGGTGGGTATTTGAAATTCAGAATGCCAGCAATCAAACTAACAACTGCCCAAACCGAATAGCCATTGTTGGGTTCAGACTTTGGCGCTTGATAAGGCGGTGGCGCTTGTTGAGGTGCCTGATAGGGTGGTGGCGTTTGTTGGGGTGTCTGAGGCGCACCTTGGTTGGGGTCTTGTCCCTGGACGGGGCTTGCGTTCACATCAATATAGTCGTTCATAGTTCTCCTTTAATACACTTCTAAACTGCTAAGTTAGCTTTTTCTCTGCGCTTCTTGACCCACCAGGCAATCAGCCAAATGACCAAGAAGACCAGGATAACCATCAGCACGGGCAACACAACCGACAGCACAGAAACAGCCAACGCAAAAGCGTCTTCAAAAGTGCTGACCACCGGGTCGCCTACACCAGCCGTGGCGACAGTGACCGCGGGACGCACCAGGAAGGACTTGGTTGCGTGTACTGACCCAGCGACGAGTAAGCCGCAAATCAGAGAAAGCACCGGGCTCACATCGGTGATGGCGTTGGCGCTGGCAGCGAAAAGGATCGCGCCGGCTGTGGGGCGGATGAAGCTTTGCACCACGTCGTTGACATGGTCGACCGCGGGTACTTTGTCGGCGACAATCTCAACGATGGACAGCACAATCAAAACACCGATGGTCCACCAACTTTCCAGTGCGTTCCATGGGGATGCCAGGGTGATGGTGTTGGTAAACTTCGCCAAAAGTGCGACGACCAACAGCGGGATATAGGCGTTTAGCCCGGCGGACGCCGAAAGACCAAAAGCGCCTAAAACACCAAAAATGCCAGATACGGTTGCTCCCATATGCCTTCCTTTCGATAAAAAGCCATTAATACAGTCTCATTATAGGACTTGTTTGTTAAAGTTGCAGTAGATAATCTATAGAAACAGCGGTGCCCAAGTACCGGTCAAAAGGTAGCGCGCGCCACTGATAATCCCTATCTGTAACAGCACCATCCCTAAGCCTAAAAGACCTGCCGGCAGCATTTCGCGCCAGGACTTTGCCAGGTTGGATTGCCCCAAGATAAAGCTTGCCAGGGTGGTGTGGATGAGCCACAAAATGAGCAAAACACTTAAGCCCATCAAAATATTAAAAGGATAAAAAAAGACGGGCTTTTGGCTATAAACCGCTACGCCTACCAAACTCAGTAAGACGATGAGGAGCGGAAAACGATAGCCTTTGGAATAGGCTGTTTCATCGGTCCAGTCCGCCCAAACGGTTTGGTTAAAGACCGGCATCAAGACTGAACCGATGGCTAATCCTACTGCCAAGCCAGTGATGAGCCGGGTGAGATTCGTCGTTTGGTAAAGGGATGGAAAAAACGGGAAAAAGCTCAAGGCGGAATTAAGCCCATCAAAAGCAAAAGCCAGGAAACCAAGTCCCAGGATGAGGCTAATCCACAAAGGGGGGAACTTGCCATGGCGTCCCCAAAAGAAGTGAGCAATGACGGCAATCAAAGCCCCAAGGTACATGCCGGCACAGCGTGCGCAAAGCGGCGATTGCAGACCATCCAGCACGAAGGAGCGAGCGCTGATTTGATGGCACACACTGTACCCTATCGCATTGAGCTTGCCCCAAAAACCAGCCGGGGTGAGCACCAACCAAGCGCCAAAAAGCAAGCCCACAACGATTAATAAAATTATCACCAAGCGATGGTTAGCGCTATGAGACTTCGGGTTTTGTGGGAGATTTTCGTCCATTAGTCTTCCAAGGGCTCTGTAAGGTAACGGTGTGCCACTTTGAGCGACTCGATTATCTCAATTTGCTGCGGGCAAAGTTCTTCGCACGCGCCACATTCAACGCATTGGTCGGCTTTACCATCCGCAGGTACCGCAAAGCCATAATTGCGTTGGCCATAGGCTTGAAGGTTAAACATCATGGCGTCGTTGTAGACCGAAAAGATGGAAGGGATGCGCACGCCTTGGGGACAAGGCAGGCAATATTCACATTTGGTGCATGGGATCGGGCTAACCGCGCGCATTGCTTTGTGGGCATCCAGGATGAGCTGGCGGTCGGCATCGCTCAGCTGACCCACAGCGCTGCGGCTGGCAAAAGCCAGGTTTAGCTCAATCTGTTCGGGCGTTGACATGCCTGAAAGCACTACCGACACTTCGGGTTGATCCCAAAGCCACTGGAGAGCCCATTCGACATGGCTCCAAGGATGCTCTGAGCGTGCGAAAACTTCGGCTACGGTGGGTGGGAGCGTTGGGCTGGCAAGTCCACCGCCACGAAGCGGTTCCATGATGACCACGGCTAAGCCTCTATCGGCAGCGAGTTTCAAGCCTTTTAGACCGGCTTGTTCTTCGATGTCCACATAGTTGTATTGGATTTGGCAAAAGTCCCAATGGTCGTAGGCATGGATGATTTCATCGAAAACCTCATATTTATCATGAAAAGAGAAGCCCGCTGCCCGGATTTTGCCTTCATCCTTTTTTCTTTCCAGCCAGTCAAAGATGTTGAGGCGCAGGTAATTATCCCAATAGCGCTTGTTGAGCGTGTGTAACAGGTAACAATCGATATGGTCGGTTTGGAGTCTTTCGAGTTGGATATTGAAGTGCTTATCGAGGTCTTCGGGTGTGTTGACCAGCCAGGAAGGCATTTTTGTTGCCAATTTAACGCGTTCGCGATAGCCATCCGCCAGGGCTCTGCCGACAAAGGGTTCGCTTTGCTCGCGGTGGTAACCCCAAGCGGTATCAACGTAATTGACACCGGCGTCAATGGCGCTACGCACCATTTGAATAGCTTGGGCTTCGTCAATGCGGCTGCTGTCGCCGTCAAGGATGGGCAGGCGCATGGTGCCAAAGCCCAGCGCGCTAACCTTCCAGTCTTGTTTTCCAAAAGTCCTATATTCCATTGGGCTCTCCTTTTATTGCGTGTTCAAGCTGATTCTACCCTTGAATGCTGTGATAAGGGCGTTATTCTGATAGAATTAGCGTATTGTGACCACGCAATGACCGCAGTTGTCAGACATTCATCGCATTGTGCCATCAGGACGGAACCATGAGTGAACAAACCATACCATCGGAAAAACGCAATACCTCAATAGACGTAATCGAAGAAAAAGAAAGCAAAGAGCAAAGTCATGACTCGCCCAGGTGGAACTGGTCGATAAAACTCGTTGTGGCTATTGCCCTGCTTGGGGGCGCCTTGGCTCTTGCCATTCGATTTAACAACTACCTCAAACTTTTCCTGACCGCCTTGTTGATCTCGTTCCTCATCCAGCCGATTGTACGCTGGGTTACCAAACACACCAAGTTGAATTGGCGGTTGGTTTCGGGCATTGTGTACCTCATTTTGCTGGCGCTCATCATCTGGGGCGTTGCCAGTGGCAGCAAAGGCTTGGCAGGGCAGGTGACCAGTTTGTTCAATTCTTTACAAGAGAATATCAGCACGGTCACCGACTACATCGCCTCGTGGTCGAATAAAAAAATATCTTTGGGACCACTCAATTTCAACCTGCCAAAGTTGGATATGCCTTTCCTGACCAAGAAGGTAGAAGAATTTCTTCAGCCTTTAATTACCTCGGTTACTAAAAACGTTCCCAAACTTGTGGGCCAGGTAGGTGGGTTTGTGTTCAACTCATTTATCACCATTTTGGTGTCGTTTTTCATTACATCAGAATCGGGAACAGCCAAACGCCAATTTGTAGCGCTCAAAAACCATGCCTATGACGACGATATTAAACGCATGGGCAGGGAAGTCGCCGGCAACTTTAATGCCTACCTTAGAGGCACGATGATTGTTGTAATCATCGGTATTGTGATTTATTCGGCACTGTTAGGCGCTTTGGGTGTGCCGTATTTCTTCTTGTTGGCTGTTATTGCCGGCTTTGGGCGTTTTATTCCCTATCTGGGTGCGGGCATCGGTTGGGTGGGCTTCTTTGTAGGCACTTTGATGCAAAGACCCACACCATTTGGTATGGCACCTCTTGGGTATGCTGTTTTGGTTTTGGGTATCGCCCTGGTGATTGACTTTATCCTGGATAATGTGGTCACGCCGACTGTGATGAGCAACGCTCTGGATGTGCATCCCGCGGCGATTTTGATTTCAGCCTTGGTTGGCGCGCAGTTGTTTGGCCTTTTGGGCGTCATTCTGGCAGCGCCGATTTATGCCATTTTGAAGCTGTTGCTACGCTATCTCATCCATAAACTTTTTGATGAGGATCCCTGGGAAGGTATTGAATACTACCAAAAGCCGAAGGAAGTGGGCTTGGTTAAAGGCTTGCGCAAACTTTGTGAGCGTTTTTGGACCTGGACCGAAAAGCCCCGCCAGGCTTTCGTGGCTTGGGTTAAGAAGGTGTGGGAAAAGATAGTAGCTTTCTTCAAAGGATGGTTCGCTAAACTTCCTAAGCGTGAAAAAAAGCGAAAGCGAAAAGAAAAGTAGAAGTCTTTATTGGAGAAAATGTCGATTCTAAAGGGCTTTTTGGGGCTTTCATATCTCTTGCAATGCGATATAATTTGAACAAAGATAAACGAAGGAGAATATCATGGATAACGCACAAGAACCCATCACCACTACCATCGGTGAAACCGAAAATTACTTAGCCTGGAAGGCTGAAGAACCTGATGGCGAAACAACCTACCATCTCGAACTCAACAATGTGACCCTGCACTTCTTTGAAGAAGAATGGAAAGAAGTTTTGAAGCTGCTCGAAATCATCGTCGACGAAGAACTTTAGAACTCATATTTAAACCTGAAGCCAGCCCTCATGTTTAGGGCTGGCTTTTGTTTTTAAGACCAGGAAGGTCAGAGCTTTAATGCCATCCAGTCCAGATCATACGCCAGGGTCAAACCGGCATCCTGAATGCCTTGGGTTGCACACCCCATGGGATATTCCAGGTTCACATTATTCTGTCGCCAAGCATTGCTTACAAAATGGCGCAATAAGTCACGCGCGCGTTCGTTCTCGTCGGCTTTGTTTAAGTTGGGAGGAAGTGCCAGAAGCAAATGGTCTGTTCGTGACAGATGGTTTTGCCAGCTTAGAACGCCGATCAACTCAGTATTTTTTCTCATTGCAAAGTGGGTGAATTCCATTGCCTGAGGCCAGGAAAAGGGATTGAGCCAGGTTGCCGGTGAGAGCGCGCCAAAAGAAACGTTGGCGTACCAACGGGTTCTTTGCGGATAGGTATTGCTGAGCCAGTCTTTTTGGATTTGCCAATCATGCAACTTTCGGGATGAGACGGCATAACCAGAGGCGCTGTTAGTAAATTGGGGAAGAAAAGCACTGGGACGCAATCGCCACAGGCTGACACTATGCAGGGTTTCAAAACCCATGGACCGGTAAAGTTGGATGGCGGTAGTGTTGCTGTGTTTGACCTGCAAATAGACTTCTCTTAAACCCGATTGCCGGCACCGTTGGATGCCCACCTCGGTCAGTTGGCGCGCGATACCCATGCCGCGATAGTCTTCACGGACAGAAACATTGGCGATCATCATCATGCGTTTCAGCCCATCCATATGCGGGATGAGGGTAACATTTCCCACGACCTGCCCTTCATCTTCCCAAACGAAACCATCCGCCCAGGAAGCGCGTGCCACCATGCGGTCTAAAAGGCCGCTGTCTGCGCGTGAGAGCAATCGCGCATGTTGGCGCATGTTCTCAATAATGACGTGGCCTTCGGGGTCTTGTTTGAGTTCAAAGGCATCCTCCATCAGTGTCGCCACTGCGTTTAGGTCCCGCGCGGGATCCATACGGCGCATTTCGCCAGGAGGTGGAAGATGAAAAGGTAAGGGCATGGCATCATTTTAACTTAATCTCAGGCGGAATAAAAAAACTCCTGCAAGAAGCAGGAGTTTGGTGTTTTTTGTGCTAGCTTCGGCAAAAAGCTTCAGCTATCAACCAGGTTTATGAGAAGTCAGCTGGATCCAAAGGACCAGAGCGCCGTTGGCGATAAACGATACGACCGCGCTCGAGATCATAAGGAGACATTTCTACACGCACTAAATCGCCGAGGAGGATACGGATGTAATACCGTCGCATGCGCCCACTTAGGTAGGCGATGACCTCGTGGCCATTATCGAGCTTCACGCGGAACTGCGTTCCGGGTAAGGCTTCGATGATAGTGCCTTCTACTGTAATTTTCTCTTCTTCTTTAGCCATAAAACCTCACTTAAACCTATTGGCTAATCGTACGACTTTCGGAAGTTGCGACGAACAGCCTTTTTCTTGTCCATGCGGCGTTGCTCGCTCTTGGAAACGAACCAGCGTTTGCGGCGCACGGTGCTCAAAACACCACTCTTGACGACCTTCTTGCGGAAGCGCTTGAGTAGGGAATCCTGCGACTCATTTTGTCTTAAATTGACACTTGCCATTGCTATTCACCTCCTTCCGGGCATAGAATAGGTCAAAACACGCGTTAATCAGACGCGAAAGGTTATTATACACGAAATGCCAGAAAATCAATAGTGCAAGTTTGGCAAAAAATACAACCTAAACTGGCTTGTCTAATCAATCATCGGCGTGAGCGTTTTGAGGAGGTCGAGGAGGGAAAGGCGATGGTCGCTGAGCGCATCCCAGATGGTGTCTTGGTCAGTGATCGAGTAGTGCCCATCAGGGATGTGCTTCAGATGCTCTTTCAAAATCTCATCCATGCCTTCCCGCGTATCTCCATTTTCATCATAGAGCAATTCTGCCCACTCCGTATGGTAAAAGGCCAGAAGTTGATCGTGGCGTGAGCGCGCAGTCATGAGAAAAGCCTTGAAGTCTTCTATTTTTTGATTGTCTAGTTCAACCTGGACGCAAAGAGCCTGCATTTTGTTTATTGTTTTAAGCGTATCTTCTGATTTCATGTGCTTTCCTTTTGTTTTTGAACTTTGGCTTATTCAATCAAAGGTACGATGGTTTTGAGCAGTTCCAAAGTTTCCTGGCGTTCGTCCATGAGGGCGTCCCAAATGGTATCCTCATCGAGGATAGAGAAGCTGTCTTCTGCAACATGCTTTTCCAATTCTTTATCCCAAGCTTCTTTGTTTTCTTCATCCTCAAAATAGAACATCCAGTCTTCCTGGAAAAATTCCAGCAAGGTGTTGCGTCGTTCGTTGGCTTCCTGAAGGAAGATGATGAATTCACTAATTTTGTCAGCATCTGCCTCAACCTTGTGGCAAAGGGCTTGCATTTCGATGAGTTTTTCTAAACTTAATTCTTTTTTCATTTGATATCTCCTATATGGTCATGTTTTTCTCATTATAGTTATTTTTTTCATTTTATGCTTACATTACGTTGGTAACCTTTACAATTCAAAGAGCTAAACGTCCTTTTTTAGAAAATGTTCCCCTTGAAATAGGAAAAAACTGTGGTACTATTATCCATTCATTGAAAACCAGGAATTATCGGGAAAAATAGTTGACTCTAGAAGCAATTAGTCTTATACTTGAAGATTGCGCTTTATGCCTATTAAGCTGCGTGGGTGCCTTTGCGCCTCCACGCTTTTAGCACGTACAGGAGATGTGAATGACTGAATTGATGCCCCCTAAGAATTATGCTCGCATCCCAGTTGGGCTGGAATTGCCCCAACTTATTGAAGTCCAAATGGAGTCTTTTGAACGACTCAAGACCGAAGGACTGGCTAACCTCTTTAATGAAGTTTCCCCAATCACTTCCTATACCGGTGACTTGCGTTTGCACTTCCCCAGCGATACTGAAATGTCGCGGGAGTTTGACCTCAAATTCTGGTTTGAAGAACCAAAGAATACCATCGAAGAATGTCTCGAACGTGATTTGACTTATGCACGGCCGCTCTACGTTTCGGTATTGCCCGAATACGTCGCAACCGGTAAGAAGGAAGGCGATGTTACGCATCCTTTGAGCAGTCAAAGCCTTTTCTTGGGTGACTTCCCTGAGATGACCAAAAAAGGCACCTTCATTATTAATGGTACTGAGCGTGTGGTTGTTTCCCAGCTCATCCGTTCTCCTGGTGTTTATTTTGAAGCTGACCAAGACCGTTCTACTGGTCGCATGATGTCTACTGCCAAGCTTATTCCTGATCGTGGCGCGTGGATGGAGTTTGAGACCCGCAAGAACGATTTTATTATTCTTAAATTTAACCGCAAGCGCACTGTGCCAATTACGGTCTTTTTGCGCGCTTTGGCGGCATTGGACGATGGCGTTGCTCAATCTCCTTTAAATGAAGGCACCGATGAGGAAATTCTGGCTTTGTTCGCTGATGTGGACGATAATCCGGATCACTCCTACATCGAAAATTCTTTTGCACAGGAACCGGAATACGACCTGAGCAAAATGAGTCTCAAAGAAGCCGCACTGGTCGAGTTTTATCGCCGCTTGCGCCCTGGTGAACCACCCATCGTTGAGAACGCGGAAAATTATCTGCGCGAACAGCTTTTTGACCCTCGCCATTATGACCTTGAACTCGTTGGTCGCTACAAGCTCAACCAAAAGCTTGATCTTTATGGCGTGGTTCCTGGTTCACACCGCATGATTACCAAGCATGACATTGTGCGCATCTTGCGCCACATGATTCAGGTCAACAACGGCAAGATTCCCAAGGATGACATTGACCACCTGGGCAACCGCCGTGTGAAGACCGTGGGTGAACTCATCCAAAACAAACTGCGTGTTGGTTTGCGCCGTATGGAACGCGTTATTAAGGAACGCATGTCCTTGCGCGATTCAGATGTGATCGTTCAAGCAGCAACCTTGGTCAACATCCGTCCATTGGTCGCTTCATTGCGCGAGTTCTTTGGCTCGAGCCAACTCTCCCAATTTATGGAAGAAACCAACCCACTTTCAGAGCTGCGTCACAAACGCACTATCTCTGCATTGGGTCCCGGCGGCTTGCGCCGTGAACGTGCTGGCTTTGACGTGCGTGACGTTCACTTCTCGCACTATGGTCGCATTTGCCCCATCGAAACCCCTGAAGGTCCGAACATTGGTCTGATTGGTCGTTTGGCAGCTTATGCCCAGGTTAACGAGTTTGGTTTTATCGAAACCCCATATCGCAAGGTTTACAATGAGCTGGCTGGTGATGATCCCAATTTGGTTGACCACCTTCTCCTTAAAGACATTGTAGATCCTAAGACTGGTAAGGTCGTTTTTGAAGCCGAAACCCGTGTTGACGAGAAAATGGCTAAGAAAATAAAATCTCTCGGAATCGAAAAAGTCGAAGTGCGTCCTTTCGTGAGCGATGATTACGAATATCTTTCAGCTGACGCTGAAGATAAGTATGTGATTGCTCAAGCTAATGCGCCTTTGAACGAGTATGGCGAGTTCTTGCACCGCAACTCTTGTCGCTTTGCTAATCAATTTGCCATCTTTAACTATGAAGATATTGATTACATCGACGTTGCCCCTAACCAGGTTGTGGGTATTTCAGCTGCGCTGATTCCCTTCCTGGAGCATGACGATGCTAACCGCGCCTTGATGGGTGCCAACATGCAGACCCAAGCCGTCCCACTTTTGCGCCCACAGGTGCCAATTGTTTCTACCGGTATGGAAGGTGTGGCTGTGGCCGACTCGGGTCAAATTGCCTTGGCTGAAGCGGATGGCGAAGTGCTTTCTGTGACCGGTGATAATCTGGTTGTCAAACAAACCGACGGTGACTTAAAGCTTTATAAACTGCGCAAGTACCATCGCTCTAACCAGAGCACCTGTATTGACCAGCGCCCAGCCGTTGTGCAGGGCCAAATGGTTAAGAAGGGCGAAGTTATCATCGACTCTTCTTCCACTCAGGATGGTAAGTTGGCTTTGGGCCAAAACGCGGTCATCGCGTTCTTGCCCTGGGAAGGTTTCAACTTTGAAGACGCCATTTTGATTTCGGAAAAATTGGTTGAGGATGACCGCTATACCAGCATCCACATCGAGAAGTATGAAGTCGAAGCCCGCGATACCAAATTGGGCCCCGAAGAGATTACCCGTGAAATCCCCAACGTTGGTGATGACACCATCCGTGATTTGGACGAAACCGGTATCATTCGCATTGGTGCTGAAGTTGGTCCCAATGACATCCTGGTGGGTAAGATTACCCCCAAGGGCGAAAAAGAACTGACCCCCGAAGAACGCTTGCTGCGTGCTATCTTTGGTGAAAAATCACGTGACGTCAAGGACACCTCCCTGCGTATGCCTCATGGTGAACGCGGTATTGTGGTAGACGTCAAAGTCTTTACCCGCGAAGAAAACACCGACCTTAGCGCTGGTGTCGATAAAATGGTGCGTGTTTCTGTGGCACAACGCCGTAAGATCACCGCTGGTGATAAGATGGCTGGCCGCCATGGTAACAAGGGTTGTGTCTCGATGGTTTTGCCCGTTGAAGATATGCCCTTCCTCGAAGACGGTACCCCGGTGGACATCATTTTGAACCCCCTCGGTATTCCTGGCCGTATGAATATTGGTCAGGTGCTCGAAGCCGAACTCGGTTGGGCTGCCAGCCGTTTGGGCTTCCGCGCGATTACCCCTGTGTTTGACGGTGCGAACGAAGCCGAAATCGCTGCCGAATTGGCACGTGCTTGGATGATTGATGAAGCCTGGCGTGTCATCGCAGAAAAAGGCTGGGCTTGGATCCAATCCTTTGAGCATGACCCTGAAATGATCCTGGATGATGAGGAAGTGCGCTTGCTCTATCTGGAAAACGTTTTGGAAGGCAAAGACTACGACATTTTTGCTATCAAGGAAAACGAAGTTTTAGCGCGCCGCGCGACCATGCGAGAATGGCTGCAAACTGAAGGCTTTGAACCCGAAACAATTACTTCTTTCCCTGAGGACAACATTCCGGTGCACCAACGTGACAGCCAGGATGAAAATGCCATTCGTGCGTGTCTTCAACTTTGGGCTAAGAAGTATGGTCGTGAAATAAGCGCTGACCTTGATACTTCTGCGATGCTCAAGGAAGCAACGAAGATCATGATGGATACCGGTGAGCCCGTTCCCACCTTGGGTAAACAACGCTTGCGCGACGGTCGCACGGGTGACTTGTATGACCAACCCGTCATGATTGGTGTGATGAGCATGCTCAAACTGCACCACTTGGTTGAAGATAAGGTTCACGCCCGTTCCACTGGTCCTTATAGCCTGGTGACCCAGCAGCCTTTGGGTGGTAAAGCCCAATTTGGTGGTCAGCGTTTTGGTGAGATGGAAGTTTGGGCGCTCGAAGCTTATGGCGCTGCCTACACGCTGCAAGAAATGTTGACGGTCAAATCGGATGATGTTGTCGGTCGTACCGCGACCTACGAAGCCATTGTCAAAGGCACGCCGATTGAGGCGCCTGGTATTCCTGCCGCTTTCCGTGTTTTGGTCAAGGAACTTCAGTCCCTCAGCCTGGCAGTTGAAGCGATTATGGATGATGGCGAGGTCGTTCGCTTTGGAAAAGACGCCGAAAGGAACCAAACACCCCGTGTTTCGACCGGTTTGTTGGATATCGGAAGTGATATCCCGTCCTTGGATCGAATGCCTTGACGTATAGCATAACGGCGTGTTAGAATTCTCTTTCGTCAATCAGGCAGACGGACGGATTTGCCGT
>CAZUZM010000022.1:10809-19993 GCA_964624615.1 uncultured Anaerolineaceae bacterium | reverse complement strand
AGGGGATTTCACCACAGCGGTCTTTCATCGCCTCGGGCAACAAGCAGGGAGGTTCAGGGCGAGTAGTGTCGACGAAGGTGTAGAACATGGCAGCAGGATCGGTCAGGTTTTCGAGTTTCAGAATGTACATATCCTGGATGGCAACATGATCTTCAGGGCGGATATAAACTTTGCCCTTGGGTCCTTCAAATTCGATACCTTCCATGGCAGCCAACAAAGCTTCTGGTTCCACTTTTCCTTCAGTCTTCTTGAGGGTTTCAACAATCATAATGGCGGCGTTCATGCCATCAGCGTCGAAGAGATCAGGAACAGATTCGTAGCGCGCTTTGATCTGGGCAACCAGATAATCGTTGGCAGGGTTTTTGGGCACGCTATAGTGATAAACGATACCAGCGGTGGTACCAATCGCGTTGCTATAGAACACAGGCATCATCAGGTTGTCGATGAAGGTGGTACCCAGTTCTTTGCTGGCGGTCACGCCTTGGTCGGCAGCAGCCTGAACCAGAGAGATAAAACCAGCACCAGCCCAGGAAAGGATGTAAGCATCAGCGTCAGAACCAGCGATTTGCTCCATATAGGGCGTAAAATCGGTGGTTGCAGCGGGTGCAAAGATGTCATCGGCCACAAATTCGCCACCAAGTTGGGTACAGGCATCACGGAAGGCAGCAGCAGAGCCATGACCAAAGGCATAGTCAGCAGCCAGTTGGATGAACTTGTGGTGCTTTTGGGTCAGAGCGACACATTCGTTCATAGCGTCCTGATAGTTGTTGCGGCTCACACGGAAAGTGTAGGGGTTGAAACTCACGCCGGTGATGTCATTGGCAGCTGCGGGCGCAACGATCAATGGCACTTTGGCGGCTTCGGCGAGACCCTGCAAAACAGCGACCGCGCCAGAAGAAACAGTACCAACCAAGAAGTCAACTTTTTGGACGTCGATCAGTTCATTAGCCACGGTTGTAGTGGTTTCGGGATTGCTGGAGTCATCGCGCACGTAAACGATCACTTCACAGTCATCAATTTTGAACTTATTCTCAGGGGAATCGGCAAAAACGTATTTTTCGCCAACGCTACCGGCTGCGCCAGTCGCATATTCCATGCCGAGCATGAAGGAACGCACCATCCAGCCACCATAGCTTTGAAGTGGGCCAGCGAGGTCAGAAATCAAACCGATTTTGATGGGTTCTTCACAAGTCAATCCAGCAGGTTGTTCAGCAGGCTCTTCAACGGGATCCTCAACAACAGGTTCTTCAGGTTTTTCAGCCGGTGGTTCCACAGGTTGTTCCACTTCGGGCACCTGGGTTGGGGTGTCGACTTTAGGCGCACAAGCACCTAATACCATGGCTACAACAAGTAGCATGGAAACGATAAACAGTAACGACTTTTTCATTTTTTCTCCATTAATTTTATTTGATCGTTATTCTATAACCTCCGGCACATCGACCGGTTGATTAACTTTTTTGACTTAGGCTGTTTTTTATCACAAAACCTAAGAGGGCAGTGTTGAGCGCATCAGGTTTGTCTAAGCAAAGCGCATGACCCGCGCCTGGCACAACCAGATATTCCGCATGCGGTATGCCCTTTAGCATCTTTTCAGCATGCGGTCGACCCTTGATGGGGTCTTCTTCACCAACAATGAGTAAAGTTGGACACTTGATTTCAGGCAGACGCTCGGTGACGTTGAAAGCTTCAAAAGATTTCATCAGTTTCACGAAGGAATCAAGCTTCAAAAAGCCAAAATTCGCTGCCATACCCTGCAATAAAGCTTGGTTCTTTGTGATCCAATCCTGTGAGAAGTTCAGAAAAACCGAGGTCGCAAACAACATCTCGGGATCATTTTTCTCTGCCGCCAGCAACCAGGGTGTGGCTTGCGCTTTCAGGTAAGGGGTCACTTCCGAAACACCGTCAATCACGATGAGTGATTGGGTCATTTCAGGGTAGTTGAGGGCAAAAGTCAGGCTGACTTCCGAGCCATATGAAATGCCACCGATATGAGCCTTGGGAATATCCAACGCTTTGAGCAAAGCTGCCAGGTCATCCGCGTGCAGATCCATGCTAAAGTCGCCTTCAGGATGGTCTGATTGCCACATGCCTCGGCAGTCATACAAAAGAACCCGCATATGCGGTGCCAAAGCGCGCAATTGCAATCCCCAGCTGGCAGTACTCATCATGATGCCATTGCTCAGCACCAGCACTTCGCCATCTTCTGGTCCATGCAACTCATAGTAGAGTGAAATCCCGTTAACATCCATTTTTGGCATAAGGCGACCTTTTTCCTCTACGCTCGTGTGTAATGCGTGGCTTTATCCAGGTTTTCTGGCGGTTTTTGATCAGCGCCAACCACTGCCATTAACAGCTGATCTGCTTCAATAGCAAAGATACCTGCCACTTTTCCCAGCAAGCCAAAGGTGTGATAGGTTTGATCCATCTCGATTTTGTTACCTTCGGCAGCCCAAGTGCCACCCGATTCGATGCCCAAAGCCTCATAGCCAGCCACAAAGCTGCCATCCGCTTTGAAATCAAACCATAAACCGGGGTATTCCTGGTCCGCGTTTTGGATCCATTTTCCAATCAGTTTTTCATTCATACTTGCCTCAGTAATATTTTTTATCAGGCACAATGCCCAGGCGATGGGCTTCTTCACGAATGGAGTCCCTAAACGCCGGATGTGCAATTTTGATGAGCGCTTCCATGCGGTCTTTCACGGTTAGCCCGCGCAATTCCGCACTGCCATATTCGGTAACGATAGTATCAACATCCTGACTGGGCACGGTCACACCAGAACCGGGTGCCAGGGTGGGCACAATGGTCGAGATGGTGCCGTTTTTGGCTGTCGAACGCAGAGCGATAATGCCCCGACCACCGCGCGACATACTCGCACCGCGATGGGTATCCAGTTGTCCGCCGGTGCCGCTAAAGTGGCGTGTGCCAATACTCTGCGAACAGACCTGCCCCATGATATCCACTTGAATAGCGCTGTTAACACTAATCATCTTATCGTTCTTGGCGATGATGTAAGGGTCATTGACATAGGAACCACGTAAAATCAGCATATCCTTGGATTGACGCATAAAATCGTACAATTTTTGGCTACCCAGAGCGAAAATGGTGACATATTTGCCCGGATGCAAGGTCTTCATGCTGTTGTCGATAGCACCCGACTCGATGAGGGGCATGTAACCATCCACGAAGAGTTCGGTGTGCACACCAAGATGTCGACGGTCGGTTATCTGTTGGGCAATAGCGGTGGGCACGCCACCGATACCCAATTGCAGCGTACTGCCATCATCAATATACTTTGCCACATGCTGACCGATTTGAACTTCCAGTTCGGTCGGTTCAACCACCGGCATTTCAATCAGCGGTGCGCGGTGCTCGACAAAATAGTCCACTTTGTCGATGGGTAACAACGTATCGCCTTCGGTCCAGGGTAATTCCGGGTTGATTTCCAAAATCACCAAGTCCGCGACTTCAATCATCTCACGTTCCACAACCACACCCATCGAGAGGGATACAAAACCCTCGTCGTTGGGTGGTGTACAGGTTGCCATCACCACATCCAGCCGGCCGCCGTGACCGATGAGCTTATCAATCGCCGCGTTATGCAGGTTATTGGGCGTATAGGATACGCGTCCTTCCATATGCACTTTGCGATCCGGCGCGCCATAAAACCAATTTTCGTTGAAGAAATGGCCTTCCATCTCCGGTTTCATGAAGATGTCATAAGCGCCCATCGGCAAACACGTCCACAGGGTGACATTTTCGAGGCGATCCTTTTGCCTGGCTAGTTCTTCAAGTAATCCCACCGGTTCTGAGGCAGCAATACCAATCTGGATGGTCATCCCCGACTTTACTTTTTCAACCGCTTCAGAAAGCGAAATGCGTTTGTCATTAAATGCTTGCTGCCAAGTCATGGTTTTCTCCTTAGGGCATGATGAAAGCGGTAGCTGCCTGGTTGTAACCAACACCAGAGCCACAGAACACAACCCGCATACCCGATTTGATTTTGCCCAATTTCACAGCATCATCAAAAGCAATCGGTAAACAAGCCGAGCCCATATAGCCCCACTTATCCATCACGTAGTGAGCTTTTTCGACGGGCAAACCCAGGTCTGCCATCACCAAAGCGATACTGTTGATGTTCACTTGGGTGAAAATGATGTGGTCGATGTCCTGAATATCAAAACCACCATTGGCAGCACATTCACGCACCCGGGCAGGCCAACCTTCATGGTTTACTGTGGGTGGAAAAGGCGTGACCAAGCGGACTTTGGTACGGCCGGCTTCAACGCTTTCAACGGTGGCAGGCTCGTAAGTACCACCGGAGTAAATACCCCAGTGCTTGTGATAAGAGCCATCCGCTTTGATAGAAGTCGAGATGTAACCAGGCTTATCAGAAACACCCAGCACAACCGCACCGGCGCCATCGCCATAGAAGAATGCGCTGACGTCATGCTTAACATCGGCGAGTTTGTGCATCATGTACGCCCCGATCACGAGAACGTATTTGATGTTGGGATTGACAGCAATCATGCCAGCGCCTTGCGCCAAAGCAGTTGGGAAGGATGCGCAGGCGCAACCCACATCCCAGGTACCGGCATTGACCGCACCGATTTTGTGTTGTACGACAACGGATGTTGCCGGCGTGATATAGTCTGGGCTGTCTGTACCCAGGATAACCAGGTCGATATCTTCAGGTTTTACACCTGCATCTGCCATTGCGGCTTTAGCTGCTTCGGCAGCCAGGTCAGAGGTCGCCCAATCGTCCGGTGCGTAAAAGCGGGTTTTGATACCGCTGCTGGCTTCAAACTTACCAACCACATCAGCCAGTTTTGGTGAAACTTCACCCATCCATGAAGCAAAGGTTTCGTTACTAATTTCAATTTCCGGGATATACATCCCAGACCCTATAATTGTCGCATATCTAGCCATTTTTTTATTCTCTTTCCTTCCCGTTATGATCCTAAAACAATGCCACCATCTACGCTAATCACGGCACCGTGGACGTAGGAGGCTTCGTCGCTTGAAAGCCAACAATAGGCATTGGCGATTTCTTCAGGTTTGCCCAGGCGTTTGAGCGGTGCATTAGCTGCCATGCTAGCCAAAACGTTTTCGGGCATTTTGAGCACCATCTCGGTCAAGATAAAGCCAGGGGCAACTGCGTTGACCCGGATTTGATACTTGCCCAATTCGCGTGCCCAGGTCTTGGTCATGCCAATCACGCCAAACTTGGTTGCGGCATAGTTGGTTTGACCGAAATTGCCATAAAGACCCACCACAGAGGAAGCGCTCACGATTGAACCGCCACCCTGCTTGATCATATAAGGGGTCACCGCCTGGGTGCAGTTGAAAACGCCTTTGAGGTTGACAGCGACGACAGCATCAAAAGCTTCCTCGCTCATTTCACTGACCACGGCTCCATCCTTGAACTTCACAAACTGGCCGTCTTTGGTGATGCCGGCGTTATTAATGAGCACATCCACACGGCCGAACTCTGCCACTACAGCGTCGACAAACGCTTGCACTTCTTGACGCTTGGTGACATTCACTTGGTAATACCGTGCGTTTTCGCCAAGTTGCGCCACGAGGGCTTCACCGGCTTCTTGGTTGAGATCACAAATAATGACTTTTGCGCCTTCGGCGTAAAACTTTTCAGCGGTCGCCTTGCCGATACCAGCAGCGCCACCAGTGATGATACAAACTTTATCCTTTAATCGCATGTAAATCTCCATTCGCTTTTCCAAACCAAACAAATTGGCATGGTCATTTGTAAAGAGTTTACAAAACGGGGGTTACAAAACGGTTACAAAATTAAGAAGGAGTCTTTTTTAGAGGTTTTCGGCAAATTCATCGAGAAGAGTCGGGCGATAACCCTCGCCCAGTTTCGATTGAAGTAACTTGGTGGCGTCAGCGTAAACCTGACGGGCTAAACTTGAATTACCCTCAGCCTTAAAGGCTTTCATTTGATAAAGATAGGCCGTTTCAAACAGGGGATCCATTTGAATAACCTGATTCGCCAAGGCAACCGCCTTTTGGTAGGCTTCCTGGTTGGTGTAAACCTCAAGCACTTTTGCCGCACAAGCCAAATAAAGGCGATGGAAATATTGCATATCGACCATAAAGGCTTCTTGGGTCAGTTCACCTTCCAGGCATTTGCCTCGATAAAGCTCCAATGCCAGCGTCTGGTCCATCATTTCAGTGCTGTTCGCCAGAGTTTCAAACAGAACATGGTCTATGACCACTTCGGCACAGTTCTTAAGAAAGTAGCTATCGCCCTCACGCGAGACAAAAAAGGCTTGCTCACCGGTGGGACGTGCCGGCTCAAGCGCGTTGTTAAGCGCGCTCATCGCGACCTTAAGTGCATTACTTGCTGCATCACTATCCGATTCAGGCCATAACAGGGTTAATAATTCTTGCTTACTCACCGCTTTCGGATGTTTGGCCGCCAGCACCTGCAATAAGTGTTTGGCTTTTTCTCGTTTCCAAACCTCGCTACCCTGCTTCTGTCCGCCAAGATAAACTTCAAAGGAACCTAAAACCGCAATTTCCAAAGAGTGACCCGGGTGATAACTCAATTGCTCAGCCTCACGCTCAAGTAAAAGCGAGCTGACAAAGTCGCTTTCAACGCCCAAATCACGCGCTTGAAGCAGCATCGGAACAAAGCAGGCGACATCATTCGGTCCCAAAAAACTGCGTTGGGTCAAGAGAAAGTCATAGCCCATCCGTTTAATCAACGGCAAAGCCTGTTCGATGAACAAACCAAACGAGTTTTTAAAGCCTTGTAGATGAGCGACATAAGCTTGCCAAAGCAAACAAGCTGCCCTGCCAAAGTCATCCCTCACCTGGCTGGCAATCGTCTCAGCCAAAGCGAGCTCGTTTGAAGCCTGTTCCAAATTGCCTGCCAAAGCCAATCCTGCGCCGAGTGAAACCCGCACCAACATGCCAATCCAAACATCACCCGATTGCAATGCCAAGGCGAAAGCTTTTTCGGCAAACGCCTGCGCTTCGTTCACATTCCCCAAATAAGCCGAAAGGCGGCACATTCCCCAAAGAGGTTCGATATTGATGCGCGCAATGTCCATGCCCCGCATCGAGTCTTCATAAAAGGTCCAAGCAGAGGTCGCCAACCTGGGAATAAAGGAAAACAGTGGGTCCAATTGAAAAGCATGTGCCAAGCGCATGGTGCCGATGCGCCGTCCAAATTTGGCATGCGTCTGCTCAGCGGCTTGCAACCCTTTTTGGGCATATTCTTTGGCCAATACCTCATTCCCCATCAAAACATGATAAAGCGAAATGAGCAATGACGTGTCACGATGAAAGCGTTGCGGTTTTGTATATGGCAAAGCTTCACTTTCGGACTCCAAGCGACCCAATAACTTCAAGCCTTCATGCAGCCGTCCGGTACGCAATAAAAGACGGGCTTCAATAAAATCTTGCTCTTCCTGGTGCACAAGGCTAAGTCCGCGTGCGCGCGACAGGCTTTCAGCGGCAGCTGCCGTCTCGCCTTGATTGAGTTGGTTTTCGGCGATTTGGGTAAGCAACCCCGAAACTTCATGGGGACTTTCGATGGCATCCATCAAATCCAGTGCGCGCGATAAAAGCTGGCTGGCGTTGCTGGGACGCAAAGTGTCTAAGTAAACTTGCGCCTGACCGCGGATGGCCAAACCCGTACCGTATTGGTTTTCTTGCTTTTGATAGATGCGCTGGGCAGCCCGATAAGATTCCAAAGCCTGGTCAAAATTGGCTTCATTCCGTTGCACTTCACCCAGTAAGTAGTTTCCATAAGCGTATTGTGACAGCATCTCTAAAGGTAACTGCCCCAGAAAGTAGCCGACACTTTGATGCAGTCCGCGTTGCAAAAGCTTGCTGCCAACATCGTCCAAGATCTGGCTAACCCGTGGGTAATCTCCAGCGCGCAACAAATGGGAGATAGCTTCCTGCCAATCTTCATGCGCGGTGAAATAACTGGCGATTTTTCGATGAAGGTCTCGGGCTAATCCAGCCTTTTTCTGCAATTGCGCCCGTAAGAAAGTTTTAAAGATGTAGTGAAAGCGATAGACACCGGGTTGGAGCTGTTCCAAAAACAGTCCTTCACCGAATAAGTCGCTAAGCTCATACTGGGTGTCGCTGCGATCCAATAAAAAGTCACAAATATCACTTTCTAAAAACTCAAGGATTGAGCAATAGGTCAAGAAAGTTTGCCTTTCGGCACTCTGTTTATCCAAGACTTCTTCAGCTAAGTAGTCAAAAAGGTAACCAGCAGAAATGGGGCTTTCATCTTCCAACACCGCACTCAGTTGACCTTTGGGATAAGCCCGAATATTATGCCAGGCAGCCTGCAAGGCAACCGCCCAGCCTTCGGTTCTGTTTTGCAACCGCACGATATCTTCATGCGCCAGGTCAAGTTGATAAGTTCGTTTAAAAAGCGCTTCAACTTCCGCCAACGAAAAACTTAGCGTCTCCCGCCCGACTTCGAACACCGCACCTTGTGCCTGCCACCGACTCATTGATGGGAAGTTTAGCGGAATGCGACTCGAGATGAGCACATGCAGATGGGGTGGCAGATGATTGATGAACCAGTCCATCAATTTCATGATCTCGTCTGACTCTTCGACACTTTGAAAGTCATCCAAAACTAAAAGCGCCGGGGAGTCTAAAGACTCGCTCAGGTTATTGACGAGGGATATCAACATATCCTGGGCATCGGTATCAGCTTCTGCTAAAAGCCTTAAAGCCACTTGGCCGAATTTGTTTTCTCCACGATTAAATGCGGTGAAAAAGTTGGCCAAAAAGAGCTTTGGGTCACGCTCAATGGGTGAAATAGAGTACCAAAAAACCGGAATGTTCAGCTTTTGAATAAAGTCAAGAATGGATGTGGTTTTGCCATAACCGGTTCCAGCGCAGACGATGGTCAAAGGAAAGTCCAAAACCTGGCGCAAGGTCTCATCCAAGCGCTCCCGCGTTAAAACATTACCTCGGCTGGCAGGTGGGGTAAGCTGACTAAGAACAACCCGGGTTAAAGAACTCATGGGCTAATTCTATCATTAGCCCACCGGTATAACGCCGTACTGTTACAGAAGTAACCCTCTTTAGAATTAATAAGCATTGCGAAAAAGTCAAAACTATTTACTTTGTTGAAAAGTCATGGCGAGACGCCATGACGAATTCCTAAAACTGTTCGGTTTGG
>CAZUZM010000022.1:0-10709 GCA_964624615.1 uncultured Anaerolineaceae bacterium | reverse complement strand
AAAGTCATGGCGAGACGCCATGACGAATTCCTAAAACTGTTCGGTTTGGCGCTCCCTCTTGTTCGGTTTGGCGTCCTCGCCAAACCTTTCTTACCAAAGCCCAACTACTCCCTTGATATGTTCACAAAAATCAACGGGCGACGTTTGGTTTCATCAAAAAGCATCGACTTCGCCACGTTTTGCAGTTCCTTCTGCAAATTCGCGCTGGGGAATTGCGCCATTTTCTCTGCCCGCTTCTTCAGGTTTTCAAAGAGTTCCGAAGCTTCTTCCTGCGCCATGAAACCACGACTGATGATTTCAGCATCCTTATAAGCGCCGTTCTTTTTATCCAAAACGATGTTCAAAAGCACCACGCCGTCCTGGCTCAAAAGTTCGCGTTCGCGCATGATGTCGCGGTCCACATCACCCACACCGGTGCCATCCACAAAGACATAACCGCCAGGGATGCGTTCGGCAAGCTTCATCTTGCCTTTGCTAAATTCAATCACGCGACCGTTTTCAACCAAGGCAATCTGATCTTCCTTCATGCCAACGTTCAGTGCCAGCTTTTTGTGCTGTTTTAACATGCGAGTTTCGCCATGCACAGGTATAAGGTAATTAGGTTTGACCAAGTGCAGAAGCAGTTTGATTTCTTCCTGACTGGCGTGACCCGAAACATGAACCGGTGCAATCGCTTCATAAATAACTTCTGCACCACGTTCCATCAATCGGTTTACCGCTCGGTATACAAGCTCTTCGTTACCCGGAATCGGATGGGATGAAAGCACAACCGTATCCCCTTCTTTGATGTCAAACCGGCGATTGGTGCCATTTGCCAAGCGGCCCAGGATGGATGTTGGCTCACCTTGTGAGCCGGTCACCAACAGGACCACTTTTTCATCCTTCATATTGAGGGCATTTTCCAGCGGCACGACAATATCGTCGGAGTACTGGATGTAACCCAAGTCTTTAGCAATACGCGCGTTTTCGGTCATACTCAAACCAACAAACGCCACCTTTCGGTCATAGCGCTCGGCGGTATCAATCACCTGTTGCATACGTGAAATGAGGGACGCGAAAGTCGCAACGATAATGCGCCCTTTGGCTTCATGGAAAACCTTGTCAAACGCGGCATCAATCACCCGTTCACTGGGCGTCCAGCCTGGACGTTCGGCATTGGTCGAATCTGCCAATAAAGCCAAGGTGCCTCTACGGGCAAATTCAGCGAGTTTTGCATAATCTGTCGGGAAGTTATCCACCGGTGTGTGGTCGAATTTATAGTCACCTGTGTGCACAACCAATCCAGCCGGCGTGTCAATGCCCAAACCCACCGCATCCGGTACCGAGTGGGAGACATGGAAAAAGTCAACATTAAATGAGCCGATGCGCACGGTTTCTCCGGCATGCACTGCAATCAATTTGGCATCCTTCTTAAAATTGCGGGTAAGCTTGTTTTCGATTAAGCCCAAAGTCAATGGTGTAGCATAGATTGGCGCATTGACGTCTTGCAAAAGGTGTCCAATCGCACCCAAGTGATCTTCATGGGCGTGCGTCACAATAATGCCAACAACCTTATCAGCATTTTGTCGCACATAGTTAAAATCCGGAATGATGTAATCAATACCGATCATGTCATTATCAGGGAACATCATGCCGGCGTCCACAATCAGTATTTGATTCTTAAATTCATAAACGGTCATGTTTTTACCCACTTCGCCAAGTCCGCCAAGTGGGATAATTCTTAGTGTTTTATTGTCTTTCATTATTCTTTCCTAACGTTTAACCCGGGATTCAGGGAATTTTTGCCGGATTAATGCCATCATTTTTATCATTTCAATAATCAATCGTTCAACATTATACCAAGTCGACCTTCATTTTCCCCAACAAGATTACATGTTAACAGCTCTTTTATCCATTGCTTACAGTTCTCTTATCCTCTTTTCCTACAATAAAGTCACTAACAAGAAACACTTTGGAGGAAAATATGGCATACAGAATTACCCGATACCCTTACTGGAGACGTGGCTCAAACCTTGAACAGGTGATGAACCGCATGCTCGAGATGGAAAGTGAACCCTTACCTTCTGGCTTCCCGCTGGACGTGCTTGAGAACGATTCAGAATACACCATTAAAGCCAGCATCGCTGGTTTTGACCCTGAGAAAATTGAAATCACCTATGATGACAACACCTTAAGCATCCGTGGCGAAATCGTCGAAGAAAACACCCAAGGCGAAGAAGGCAAGTATCACATCCGTGAACGCAATTTTGGCTCTTTCTACCGTGGCATCAGCATGCCTGGCGTGATTGATCCCGAACAAATCAGTGCGGAAAGTGACAACGGCGTGTTGGTCATCCACCTGCCCAAGAAGCCCGAAACCCAACCCAGAAAGATTGAAGTCAAAGCCAGAACCGTCATTGAACCAAACAAGTAAGCTTTGTATAAGCTTTTGTTAGCAAAGACAAACAAACACGCTTATACTCTAGCCATCTCATACAAAATTACACTTCCTTTGCAAGACCGTTTACCCAGCGGTCTTGCTCATTTAACAGCATGTGTGGCGCAAGCGCAAATTAAACACCACGCATTTTCGCTAAGCCTAAGGAAAAAAGCGTATAATCACATTATGGTCTATAGCCACACCTTTGAACCGCTCGAGTTTGTCCTTGTTGGGAGGTTGCAACGCGAGTTTATTCTGCCCATGCAAAGTTCGCCACGTATTAACCAACTGGGTGGCAATCTGCCCTACACCGCCAGCGCGCTGGCCATGTGGGGTGGTAAAGCAAACCTCCTCAGCAGGGTTAATGCAGATTACCCATTAGAGTGGCTTAAACCGCTTGAAATTATGGGGTTTGGCACAGAAGGAATCATTCATACTGAGGAAAAAATCGATTCTCGCTTTTTTGTGGCATATACTGAGCCAGATAAGGTGAGCTATGAGAACCCGCTTAGCCATTTTGCCGAACGCCAGATTCCCTTCCCAGAAGAACTCTACAACTACTCGCCCGATATCCGTCATTACTGTTCAAAGACCGATTACGCTCCGATTACCATGCGCGTAACCGATGTGCCTCGCCCTTACTTGGAAGCCAATGCCGCTCACATCTGTCCCATTGACTTCATGTCACACAAAATTATGCCTTCGGTTCTCAAAGGTGGCATGATTCAAACCCTCTCCATGCGCGCTACCAACTGCTACATGGATCCCGCTTATTGGGAAGAGATTCGCAACCTCATTTCTGAACTCAGCTTTTTCATGCTGAGTGAAAGCCAAGCGCTCAAGCTATTCCAGGGACGCAGCGTCGACCTTTGGGAAATTGCCCGGGTTTTGGCAAGCTATGGGCCGGAATACATCGTCATTAATACCAAGGATGGCGCAGCTTGGGTGCTGGACCGCGTCGAAAACAAGCGGTTTATCGTCCCCGCATGGCCCACGACGGTTGCTGACCCTACTGGTGCTTTAAACGCTTTTGATGGTGGGTTTCTTTACAATTTCCGCAAGGATTATGACGTGGTTTATGCCGCTTTATGTGGCAACATCACCGCAGCCATTTCGGTCGAAGGCAGCGGTCCCGGTTTCCTGTTAGAGACCATGCCAGAGCTACGTGACGCGCGGCTTTATGCACTTTCGCAGCAAGTCATTTACTTATAAATTGGAAAAAGTTATTTATTACGGTGCTGTATTCACAAGCTTGATTTCATAAAGCTTGTCCCAGTTCTTGCCAGTCACAAACAGACGTCCACCCACAGCATCCCAGGCGATACCGTTTAAAACTTCACCAAGTTTGGCTTTGTTCGCCTCAGGCATCAGCCCACTGAGGTCTATTTGGGTCAAGACTTCACCAGTTTCTGGGTCAATGCGAAAGATGAGGTCGGTCATATAAACATTCGCCAGAATTTGACCATTCACAAACTCCAACTCATTCAGGTTTTCCATTGGATAGCCGTTGAGAGTCACGTGCAGTTCCCGAACCGCCAATCCCGTCTTCGGGTCCAGCCAATACAAACGGTTGCTGCCATCAGACATGATGAGTCCATTACCATCCGTGGTGAGCCCCCAGCCTTCGGTACTGTAATTAAAACGATCCAGCTGCTCGAGGGTTTCTTTGTCATAAACAAAGGCTGTGCCTTCTTGCCAGGTCAACATCGACAATTTATTTTTGAGCAAAGCCAAGCCTTCCGCAAAATACTCCTTAGGCACATCCGTTTCCCGAATAGTTTTGCCATTTTCCAGTTTCACTACGCGCAACCGGGACTTGCCGTACAACCCACAACTTTCGTAAAGCATCCCTTGGTCATAAACCAGACCCTGGGTATAGCACGCCGGATCATGAGGATACGTGTTCACTATCTCATATCGCGCATGCGTGCCAAGTTCTGCCAGGATTTGAACCTCTTCGGCTTTAGCTTTTTTCAGCTTTCCGCTGATACGTGGTAAAGCAAAGACAATAAAACCAATCCCCAGAAGAGCAATAATAGCCAATAAGATGTTACGTTTTTTGATGTCCATGCTGCAATTTTACCACCGTCGAATGCCGGTTTATCTAAGCTCATGCGTGCGTGATAAAATGAAGCCAACCAAGAAAAGGAGTCCCTATGAGCACATTACTCGACCGTTTTATTGCCTATACAAGCATAGACACCCAATCCCAACACGAAGCTGAAAGCTATCCCAGCACCGCCAAACAACTTGACCTGGCACGATTACTTTTTCAGGAACTGCAAGACCTCGGTATGAGCGAGGTTGAGATGGATCAATATGGTTATGTGACGGCGACTTTGCCCTCAAATATCGAAAAACCCTGCCCGACTGTCGGCTTTATCGCCCATATGGACACCAGCCCAGATGCCTCGGGTGAAAACGTCAAAGCGCGCCTTATTGAAAAATATGACGGTGAGGATATCCTGCTTAATGAAGCGGAAAACATTATCCTTTCTCCCAAAGTTTTCCCCAGTTTGCTCAAGTACAAAGGTGAAGACCTGGTCGTCACCGATGGTACCACCCTGCTCGGCGCGGATGACAAAGCCGGCATCGCCGCCATCATGGACGCCATGCGCCACCTTATTGAACACCCTGAAATCAAACACGGCAAGATCAAAGTTGGTTTTACGCCAGATGAAGAAGTTGGCGCAGGTGTGGACTTTTTTGATGTACCCAAGTTCGGTGCGGACTTCGCCTATACGATTGACGGTGGTGAAACCGGCGAATTGGAATACGAAAGCTTCAACGCTGCCGGCGCGCGCCTCAAAATCAAAGGCGTCAGTGTACACCCCGGCACAGCCAAGGGTGTCATGCGCAATGCAAACCTCGTAGCGATGGAATTCCAATCCTTATTGCCCGTTTTTGACCGCCCTGAACACACCGAGAAGCGCGAAGGCTTTATCCACCTCACCCAAATGTCCGGTTTGGTTGAAGAAGCCCAGCTCAATTACATCATCCGCGACCATGACCGCCAGCTTTTCGAAGCTAAAAAGCAAATCATGCGTGATGCTGTTGCTTATCTGAAGACCAAGTATGGTGAAGATGTTTGCGAATTGGAAATCAACGACCAATATTTCAACATGGGCGAAGTGCTCAAAGAACACCCCGAAGTGGTCAACATTGCGCGCAAAGCCTACCGAAAATTAGGCATCGAGCCAATTGAAATCCCGATTCGTGGTGGCACAGATGGCAGCCGATTGAGCTTCATGGGCTTACCCGCGCCAAACGTCTTTTGTGGTGGACACAACGGACACGGACCTTTTGAGTACCTCAGTGTGAGCGGGTTAGAAAAATCCCGCGATGTAATCGTCAAGATTGCTGAACTGGTCGCTTTAGAAAGCTAGTCACAAACACCGGTCAAGTGATGTCGCCGGTGTCTCACCGTGCGACCTATACATGTGCCTTTCCCTATCCAGATGCCCTGCAGTGAGACACCGAGGGCATCTTTCTACCTGGACGCAGTCCAGTAATCTCAAGCATCATTCTGCGAAGCATTCACACTATACAAAAGCCCATTTACACCCAAAAAACTACTTGACATGACGTACTATGTCTGATATAGTAGTTACAACGTCAGACGTAGTAATATTTTTTGAAAGGATTTAATATGATTAGCAGCGATGTCATCAGAGGCTACACAGATATCATCATTCTTTATCTCCTGCTGGACCAACCCAGTTACGGCTATGAAGTTTCAAAAATGATTTCTGATCGCTCAGATGGCAAATACACCATGAAAGAAACCACGTTATATTCCGCCTTCAACCGCCTGGAGAAAAATGGCTATTTGCGCTCCTTCGCCGGCACCGAAACTGGCGGCAAAACCCGCACTTATTACGAACTCACCCCACTGGGTCGTGAGCATTACCAAACCAAAAAAGAAGAATGGCTTCTCACCAAAGAAGTCGTTGAAAAATTCATCCAATAAAAGGAAACAACCATGGAAACCATATTAAGCTACCTAAACAATATGTTCGCTCATATGCCCAAAACAGCTGAGGTTAATCGGGCTAAAAAAGAGCTGAGCCAAATGATGGAAGACAAATACAATCAACTGTTAGCTAACGGTAAAACTGAAAACGAAGCTGTTGGGCAAGTGATCAGCGAATTTGGCAACTTAAACGATCTTGCCGAAGACCTGGGCATTACCAATCAGGTGCAAGAAGCCGCCGAAGACCCCAATACAGTCTATGTTAGCCAGGAAGAAGCCCGAAGATACGTCGATAACCAAAAGAAAAACGCCAAAACAATTGGCATCGGCATGGCTTTCAGCTTTTTGGGCTTAATCCTGCTGATGCTTTCGCTTGCTTTGGGCGAATCTTCGCTCATCAGCCAAACCATGAAAAGCAATTTGCCTAAAGACTTCTTTGTGATGCTTGGCGTCGCTGGCTTGCTATTGTCTATCGCAGCCGCAGTTTACTTTTTCATTCAAGGTGGCATGAACAATGACCGATCTGAAACATTCGAAAAAGAACACGTCAAATTGGATACCACCACCAAAGCGATGCTTGAATTTGAAAAGCAAGCCCACCTGCCTACCCTACGCAATAAAATTGCCGGTGGTGTTGCCTTGATTTTGGTGGGTGTTACTGCTGTAGTAATTTTTAGCTCACTTGCTGCCAAATCAGACGCCTATGTCTTGCTTGGCGTGATGGTCCTGTTCGTGATGCTCGCCATTGCCATCCCGCTCTTCATTAGCGGCGGCATGGTGGACTCTGCCTACGAGAAGCTTCTCAATATTGGTGACTACACCGTTGAACGAAAGCAAGCCCAAGTTCGCACAGCACGCCTTGCCAGCCCCTATTGGGGATTAGTCACCATAGGCTATCTGGCTTGGAGCTTCATCTCCGGTGACTGGCATATTACCTGGATCGTGTGGCCGATTGCCGGCGTCGTCTTTGGTGTCATTGCCAGCATCATCAATGCCATTGCTAGTCGAGAATAAAACCAAGCCTAATCCCCAATATTAAAAAACAACAAAAAAAGAGCCACAGAAAAAGTGGCTCTTTCGTTTGTAAATAGTCAAAAATTATTGACCGCAAGTGCTGGGGTCATCACAACCCGCACTGCATCCGGCGCAACCGCCAAAATGCAAGCTGCCATTGGCAATTTCTTCTTCAGTGCCAGGACGGATATTAAGGATGGTGACCTTAAAGTCCAAATCCTTGCCAGCCATGGGATGGTTGAGATCCAAATCAACGGTTTCTTCACTCACTGCCACTGGGATGGCCTGGAAAACGTGGCCACTGGCATCGCGAATGCGCAACATTTCACCCAATCGGAATTCAAAATCTTCGGGGAAAGAGCTGCGGTTCACGGGTAAAACACGCTTGGGATCATGCTCGCCATAGGCATCAGCAGCTAAAACGTGCACGTCGCGGGTCTCGCCCACTTTTGCACCCAAAAGTCCAGCTTCCAAACCGGCAATAATATTGCCATATCCTTGTAAATATTCGAGGGTACCTTCATCGGCAATCTCGCCATCCACGGTGAGCACGTAAGTCATCTCAACCACGGTATTTTCTTCAACGCTTTGGTTCTTATCTTGTTCCATTATGTCTCCATTCGGCTTGATGTATTCCTGTTGTATTCAAGCCGCGTAATTGTAACAGAAAGCCTTGGCAGTTTCACTGCCCCGTAGCGATTTTTATAAAACGCTTATAAAAGGTCATAATGTCACCATTTAGCCGACTTTTCTTGAGAGGCGGTTTCAACGATTCTCACCAAAAGCCACAAACTGATGATACAATAACCTTGACCCAAGTGCGCTTTTTTGGGCATGACTAATACTACTTAATCACAAGGAGATTGCATGACTCAAATTGATCCCCGTTTAGAAAAACTGCAAAGCATACGCGAAGCATCCCAACTCGGTGGTGGCCAATCTCGTATTGACCGTCAACACGAAAAAGGCAGTCTGACTGCCCGTGAACGCATCAACCTTTTGGTCGATGAAGGTACTTTCAGAGAAATTGGCGCGCTCATGAGCCACTATTCCCACAAAGACAACGAACCTTATGGTGACGGCGTCGTTTGTGGCTATGGTACCGTTGATGGACGCACCGTCTATGTCTACGCCCAGGATTTCACCGTTCAAGGTGGCTCGCTGGGTGAAATGCACGCCGAGAAAATCTGTCGTGTTATGGATCTGGCAGCCAAAACCGGTTCTCCCATCGTGGGCATGATCGACTCTGGCGGCGCGCGTATCCAGGAAGGCGTGTTCTCCTTGGGCGGTTATGCCAAGGTCTTCCGCCGCAACGCCATCTATTCCGGCGTCATTCCCCAAATCAGCATCATTATGGGCCCCTGTGCAGGTGGCGCTTCCTACTCCCCGGTTGTGACCGATCTGATCGTCATGGTTCGTGGCAAATCCTACATGTTCCTGACGGGTCCCGCGGTTATCAAAACCGTCACCGGTGAGGATGTCGACTCTGAATCACTTGGTGGCGCAGATATTCACCTGAGCACCAGCGGCAACGCCCATCTCGTGGGAAACAGTGACGAAGAAGCGATTGCTATCGCTCGCCGTGCGCTTTCTTATCTGCCCTCAAACAACGTAGATGCGGCACCTCAAGGCGCATTGGATGATGACATCTACCGCCGTGCCGAAGCCCTCAACACCCTCGTTCCAGCCGATCCCAGCATTCCTTACAGCATGCGTGACGCGATTGAACAAATTGTTGACGCCGGCTCATTCCTTGAACTGCAAAAAGGGTTTGCAGGAAATGCCATTGTTGGTTTCGCCCGTTTGGGTGGTCAACCTGTAGGCATCGTTTCCCAGGAACCTGCCGACCGCGCTGGTTTGATGGATGTTGACTCATCGGACAAAATCGCTCGCATGGTCAATTTGGCAGACTCTTTCAACCTGCCCATCATCACCTTTGTCGACTCTCCTGGTTTCTTGCCCGGTGTTGACCAAGAATATCGCGGCGTCATTCGCCATGGTGCCAAAGTGCTTTACACCTACGCAAACGCCACCGTGCCACTGATTAGTGTTGTGACTCGTAAGGCTTATGGTGGTGCATACGTTGTACTTAGCTCCAAATTCATGGGCACGGACATCTGCTATGCATGGCCTAGCGCTGAAATTGCTGTAATGGGTGCCGAAGGCGCTGCCAACATCCTGTACGGCAAGCAAATCAAAGCCGCGGCAGATCCCGCTGCCAAACGCGCAGAGCTCACCGCAGAATACCAGGCTGAATATCTCAATCCTTACGCCGCTGCCAAAGCCGGTTATATCGATGAAGTTATCGAACCCGCCGAAACACGCCGCAAGCTCATTGAAGCCTTGGTAGCCCTCAAAAACAAGGTTGACAACACGCCACCCCGCAAGCATGGCAATATGCCAGTTTAAGGAGCGACAATGTCTGAAATTCTAAAACAAGGATTGATCATTACCGGCATTGGCATGGGCTTGGTCTTTGTCATGATTTTCCTTTTATGGGGCATCATGGCACTTTTAGTTTGGCTCACCAATCCACGTGAAAAAGCCGTCAAAAAATCAGAAGCCATTCAACTCGAAGAGCAAGAGGCAGAAGCTGTGGCCGTTGTTGCAGCTGTAGCAGCAGGCCAAGAAGCTGAAGCAGAAGCTGACGAAGACGGTTTACAAAAGCTTGCCGCAGCTATTGCTGTGGCATTCGCGCTCAAACAGCCCCGCCCACAAAGCCTATTGCAAGACGTAAATCCTTCTATCCAAAGTTCTGGCTGGCTGAGTGTCGGTCGCGCGCAACAATTGCTATCAAGAAACAGAGGTCGAAACTGATGAAAATTAAAGTCGAAATTCAAGAAAAAATCTACGAAGTCACTATCGCAGACATTCACGCCCGCCCAGTCATCGCTGAAGTTGATGGCGTCAAATACCAGGTCTGGCCCGAAGAAGGCGTTCAGGCGGTTGCACCCGTTGTCGCAGAAGCCCCAGTTGCCGCCGCAACACCCGCTCCTGCAGGTGAAGCTCCCGAAGCAGCACCGCGTGTCAAAGCTGCTGCTGGTGCCAAGACCCTCAACGCACCCCTACCTGGCACAATCGTTGCCATCGCCGTGCGTGAAGGTGAAAGCGTGGCAGAAGGTCAGGACCTGCTAACCCTTGAAGCCATGAAGATGAAAAACGCTATCCGTGCCGACCGCGCTGGTGTTGTGGCACGTATTCATGTCAGTGAAGGTGATTTGGTTCAACACGGCGAAGCCCTGATTAGTTGGCAAGACTAGGAGGCCAGATGATTGATTTTACGGAATTAATTGCCGAAGTCAG
>CAZUZM010000021.1:0-20526 GCA_964624615.1 uncultured Anaerolineaceae bacterium | reverse complement strand
CAGTACCTTCCTGGCTAATGGCAGCCTTGAAGATTTCTTTCATTTGCTTGACATCACCGGAGAAAGCGCGGGCAACAAATGCTGCACCACTGATGAGGGCTTCCATACACAGGTCCAAAGGAGGCAATAAGTTCTCGCCCTGGTGCTTCAAAACCAAACCCTGGTCCGAAGTGGCAGAGAATTGACCTTTGGTCAAGCCGTACACACCGTTGTTTTCGATGATATAAAGCATGGGAACGTTGCGGCGGATGATGTGCTTAAAGTGACCCATACCAATGCTGGCGGTATCACCATCACCGGAAATACCCAAAATCTCAATCTTATGGTCGGCAAAACAAGCGCCAGTCACCAAAGTGGGCATACGGCCGTGCAAACCGTTGAAACCGAAGGAGCGGTTCAAAAAGTAGTTGGGGCTTTTGCTGGAGCAACCAATACCACTGATTTTTACAACCTGCTCTGGTGCCAAACCGAGTTCAAAAATCGCAGCTTGAATGACATTGGAAATGGCGTTATGGCCACATCCAGGACACAAGGTTGACTTCTTACCGGCGTAGTCGCTGGGTGTCAAACCAAGAAGATTGCGTTCAACTTTCTTTTCAACAGGATTAGCCATTGTTTTCCTCCGCAGCAATAATGTTTTCAACAGCCCAAACAGCAGTCATTGGCAAACCGCCAATATCTGTGATGGAGATGAGTTTTTCTGAAAGGTCGGAATGTTCCAGCATAAGGATTTCTTTGAGTTGACCGTCACGGTTCAATTCCAAAACGTAACAGCGGTCATGCTCGTCGATGAATTCGCGAACTGCGCAACAGCTTGGCAAAGCACGAATGCGCATATAGTCAGTTTCAATACCCTTCTTCGCCAAAACAGCCTGGGTTTCGAGCAGAGCGTCGTTGGTTGAGCCCATGCCGATGATGCCGATTTTTGCGTTATTACCCTTCTTGATGATAGGTTGAGGCAATTTTTCAATCGCACCAGCCAGTTTCTTCTCGATACGATGGAGCATGTCAGACCAGTTCTTGGGGTCCTCATTGTAGTTGCCATAAACATCATGGCCGGTACCGCGGGTGAAATAAGCCGAGCGTTCGCTCATGTTGCCCATCACGGTGCGATAGGGAATACCATCACCGTCGATGTCCATATAGCGGCCCCAGTCCTCAAACTTCTCGAGGTCTTCTTCCCAGATCAACTTACCACGATCAATTGGGGTCTCGGGATATTCAAAAGCTTCGGTCACCCAGGTGTTCATACCCAAATCAAGGTCACTCATCACAAAAATAGGCGTCTGGTAGCGTTCAGCGATATCCAAAGACTTCCAACCAAATTCGAAGCACTCATTGACGGTGCCAGGAATGAGGATGATGTGGTTGATGTCGCCATGACCCACATTGTACATAAAAGCGAGGTCACCCTGACCGGTGCGGGTGGGCAAACCAGTGCTGGGGCCAACGCGTTGAACGTTCCAAATGACCAGAGGTGTCTCGGTGAAATATGCTAAACCGATGTTTTCAGACATCAAGCAAATGCCAGGACCTGAAGTGGAGGTCATTGAGCGTAAACCAGCCCAACCTGCACCAACAGCGGCTCCCGCAGCAGCCAGTTCATCTTCTACTTGCAGAATAACGCAAGTGGTTTTGCCGGTGACTGGATCTTTACGAAGTTCGTCAACCTTGGCGATCGCGGCTTCCACCATGCTGGTGGCAGGCGTAATGGGATACCAGGAGCAGAACTGCAAACCACCAAAGAGTGAACCAATACCGCCGGCGGTGTTGCCATCGGTCATGATCAGTTTTTTGGTAATAGGTTTGCGTTCCACAACAAAGCGGTCACGTTTTTCCACGTTAGCGGCTGCCCATTCATAACCAATCTTGATCAGCTCAAAGTTAGAATCAGCAACGGCAACCTTTGAAGAGAAGTGATGGTCAACAGAGCTGCGAAGTTCAGGTAGCTCGATGCCCAAAACCTGGGAAACAATACCCACATAGAGCATGTTTTCCATATACGCCACCAAGTTGCGGGGAACATCCACAGTCTTCATCAATTCTTTGATGGGCATGGGATAATAGATCAAGTCCTCACGATGACCTTCGGGGATCATGATGTGGTCAGCATAGAAGATCACGCCACCTTCGGGTAAAAATGAGGTTTCGTAGAGTAAAGTACTTGGGTTCATCGCCACAACGATGTCATCATGCGGAACGCGGCCGGTAAAGCCTTCGTTATTGGCACGAATAACAAACCATGTTGCCATGCCCATAATATTGGATGGGAAAATATTCTTACCGGATACGGGAATACCCATCTGGAACAACGCGCGGTAAATAATATTATTCGCCGTAGCGCTACCTGAGCCGTTTACCGTACAAACCGTCATACAAAAATCATTGACGACCGGTGCCAGTCCAGTTTTAGATTGAAGTTCAGTCACTGCCATTACTGGTTATCTCCTTCATTCGAATCTTAGTGTAATTTCAGCATCTTTGGGTTTGTTGGGAGAAACCAACAAGCTCTCCAATGCACTTCTTCCTTTTGCAAAGTTCCCTTCGCGCAATGCCTCCACCAAAGCCTGACGCTTGCTCCAAGTTGAAAGCATATCATCCAGGTCGGTGAAGTACTTGCCACCATTACTGACCGTCATTTCCCAATAAACTTGCAGTAAATTATTGAGGACGTTGTTGCCTAAGGGTCTAAATAGTGTAAGGTGGAATTCGCTTTGTTCTTCTTCTGGTATTATAGCCGGTTTCCGCATCAATTTTCGAAACGCGACATCAACCAAAAACTGCATATATTCAAAATGATCTTCTGTGAGCACTTTGACCGCTTCTTCCCAGTAGCCCAGTTCAAGATGCTTGCGCAAATTGCTGTAATCTGACAGGATTTGCGGTTCAACATGCTGTCCGTAAGACAAGCCTAAATGGATGAGTGGACTCAGGGAAAAGGGCTTGACTTGTATGCCCGTGCGGGGTCTCACTTCAACGAAACCAAGTTGCCGCGCAACCTCAAGTTGCTCGCGCACACTAGCGATGCTAACGCCTAAAATGGAACTCAACTCGGCTATGCTTGGGATAGTCTGTTCATTCTTCGTTGCTTCAGCTAAATAGCTCAGTAAAGGCGTCTTTTCGGTGTTCATGATGAATTTTCTGATTAATAGTATTAATCTAAAATGATTATAGGACATGCACCGAAATGCGTCAAGCAATATCACAAGAAGATTCCGAAAGCCTTTTGAAAAAGCAAGAAAAAACGCCTCAAGTAATGTTGCAAAAACTAACCCAGAGCTACATAAAGAGGTAGAAACCTGGTTTCCTGATCGTCTTTTATGGTCAAAAACTCAAAAAATTGTCACATTTCAACCATTAACAAGCCAATACGTTACAATTTCTTAAGACTTGATGACCTATGAACACTGCGAGTGAGTTTAATAAACCTTTCCGATACAAGACCGATCGCAGCAGCCCAGAGCGCTGGATTCTTTCGCACGTCAAACATCACTGGTTGATATTTTTCATCGCTTCGTTAGGCGCCGTTGGCAACGCTTTCCTCGCCGGCATCCCTGCGGTTCAATTTGGCAAAGTCTTTGAAGCGCTCACTAGCAATATTGGCACCAAACAAATCTTCCTTCAGGCAGCAGCAATCGTCGCTATCTCTCAAATTGTGCGGGGTTTTCTACAGTTCCAACGTAATTTCGGCTTTGAAGTCACAGCCCAGCGCATCGAGCGCGATACCCGCGACGAGTTTTACACCAGTCTGCTTGGCAAGTCGATGACCTTTCACGCCTTACAATCAGTTGGCGACCTGATGGCACGCGCCAGCAACGACATCCGTGAAGTCAACTACATCTTCAGCCCTGGCATCAACATGGTGTTTGGTTCGCTAAACTTCCTGTTCATTCCTCTGGTCATTGGCTGGCGCATCCACCCAGCTTTATTAGTCACCCCCATTGCCTTTATTGTGGCATATACCATTGCAGTCATTTACTACCTACGCGTTTTAGAGCCGGTCACCCGCAAAGTGCGCGGTAGTTTTGGCATCATGAACAGCCGGATAGCAGAGGATATGGACGGCATCGAAACAGTCAAAGCCGCTGCTCAAGAACACGCTGAAATTGACCTGTTTCGAAAAAACATAAAAACTTTCCGTGATGCTTCTGTTCGTCAAGGCGATATCGAAGCGCGCTTCCTACCCCTCCTTTTTATGTCGCTTGCCATGGGTTTTGGTCTATTGCACGCGCTTTACCTGGCACGCACTGGGCTTATCTCACTCGGCAGCGTTATCTCATACTTCAGCGCGCTGACGATGCTCGGCTTTCCAACCAACACCTCGGTCATGGCCTATTCGCGTATTTCGCTTGGACTTGCCAGTGCCCGTCGTCTTTTGACAATCATGAACACGGAAAACAACCTGGACCAAAACGAGAATGGCTACGCGAAGCCGATTATCGGCAATGTGCGCTTCGAAAACGTTGGTTTTTCGTATGACAATGAGGTTATGAACCTCGAAAACATCAGCTTTGAAGCCAAAGCCGGCCAAACCATTGCCGTGGTTGGCCAAACCGGTTCAGGAAAAACCAGCCTCATTCGTCTCATCAACCGCACCTATGACCCACAAGAAGGCGCAATATACATCGACGATGTCAATCTAATGGACTGGCGACTGGACACCTTGCGAGGACAAATCTCCATTATTGAGCAGGACATCTTCCTTTTCTCCAAAACGATTGCCGAGAACATCGCCTTTGGTAAACCGGGTGCCACCCGGGAAGAAATTGAAGAAGCTGCACGCAAAGCCCAGGCAGCAGACTTCATCGCTGAACTAGAAGATGGCTACGACACCATCATTGGCGAACGCGGCGCAACCCTTTCGGGTGGTCAACGCCAACGCATCGCCCTGGCACGCGCCTTCCTCACCGACCCACGCATCCTCATTTTGGATGACTCTACCAGTGCGATTGACAGCCAGACGGAAGACGAAATCCAAAAGGCCATCAAGTCTGCATCAGAAGGCCGCACAACATTCATAGTCACCCACCGTCTGTCACAAATCCGTTGGGCGGACCTCATCCTGGTCCTGCGTAAAGGTCGCCTGTCAGAAATTGGCACCCACCACGAACTGATGGAGCGCTCGCGGGCTTACCGCAGAATTTTTTCGGAGGATAAAAAGGACTAATGGGTTTTCATCACGGGCTCTCAGCCGAAGCTTATGACCGCCAATACAGCAACAAAGCGCTTGTCAAGCGTATTTTGGCGTATTTTAAGCCCCACCGAACGATGCTCATCTTCGTTTCCATTGTTGTCCTTTTGCAAGGCTTCACTGGCTCAATCCCCTACCTGTTGGTCTCCAAAGTACTGGATGAAGGCGGCGCCAGCCAACCCAATGACCGCATCCTGGCAATATTAGTCACCGCAGTCATTCTTATTGAAATCTTTGGTTACCTTTTCTTTTATATCCAGCAGCGCCTTATGGCACGCATCAACGCTGACATCTATCGCTCACTTGCCACGGACGCCTTTGCCGCCTCGATGAACCAGGACCTCAGTTTCCATGACAAACTTAGCTCAGGACGCATCGTCTCGCGCATCACAGGTGACACCGAAGATTTTGTCACCCTCATGCGTCTCACCATGAGCGTGTTGAGTTCAGTCATGCAATCCATCATTGTCGCCATCATTTTATTGCGCACGGAGTGGCGTTTGGCACTACTGCTTTTCATTTTTGTGCCCATTGTGATCCTCATTGTGGCTTCCTATCGCAATGTCGCCCGGCGTGTAACCACCCGTGGCATGCGCGCCATGGCAAACGTTAACGCGACTGTCAAAGAAACCATCAGCGGCATTTCCGTCGCGAAAAACTTCCGCCAGGAAGAGGGAATCTATGAGGATTTCCAAAAAGCCAATAAAACATCCTATGATGTCAACATCAAGCGTGGCTTTGTTCTATCCATCGTCTTTCCTACCATGCGCACCCTTAGCGGCATCAGCATCGCCCTTCTGGTTTATTTTGGCGCACTCACCGTCACCCAAGGGCTCATTACTGCCGGAGCCTGGTATCTCGTCTTACTTTCCAGCGACCGCTTTTTGATGCCCATCCTCAGCATGACCTCTTATTGGGCACAAGTTCAAACCGGTTTTGCCGCCGCGGAGCGCATATTCGCATTAATTGATGCACCACACACCGTCAAACAAACCAAAAATGAACCCGCCCTGAGCATTCAAGGCGATATCGTGTTCGAAAACGTTACATTTGATTATGGTGTCGGAGCTGAAGTCCTCAAGAACTTTGATTTGCACATCAAACCAGGTGAAAACCTGGCAATCGTTGGACATACCGGTGCCGGAAAATCTTCGGTAGCTCGGCTGATTTCCCGGTTTTATGAATTCCAGAAAGGCGAGATCCTGATTGATGGTATCAACATCCGCGATTTTGACGTTGACAGTTTGCGCCAACAAATGGGTGTGGTCACACAAGTGCCCTTCCTGTTTGAAGGCACGGTTGAAGAAAACATCCGTTTCGCCAAACCCGATATCACACGCGAAGAAATCCTGGCTCTCGCCAATGAAATTGGTCATGGCGAATGGCTTGAAACCCTGAGCAACGGCTTGGATACGAATGTCGGTGAACGCGGCTCCAAAATTTCGATGGGACAGCGTCAATTGGTTGCCCTCATGCGGGTTTTGGCGCGGCGACCTTCCATCTTTATTCTGGATGAAGCCACCGCCAGCATCGACCCCTTTACCGAAGGTCAAATCCAACACGCCCTCAACCTCATTTTAAGCCAAGCCACCAGCGTGCTCATCGCCCACCGTCTTTCGACGGTCAAATCCGCCGATCGCATCATTGTGCTGGACCATGGCGCTATTATAGAAGAAGGCACGCATGATGCCTTGTTGGCTCAGGGCGGCGTGTATGCCGAGCTGTATAACACCTACTTCCGCCACCAATCCCTGGAATATGTTGAAGAAGCCGGCAAATTCCTCAAGGACTGATCCAAAAATCCTACACTCCTTTTTGAACGACACACGTGCTTTGAAGTATGATTAAGCCATGACGAAAAAGATTGTTATAGGCTTGAGTGGTGGCGTGGACAGCGCTGTAGCTGCCCTGCTCCTTAAGCAAGATGGATACGAGGTTCACGGGCTATACCTGATTACCTGCCCAGGATATGAAACAGCCTCACAAAAAGCGCAGGAAATAGCCAAGCAATTGGCGATACCGTTAAAGTGCTTAGATATCCAGGAAACGTTTCACAAACGAGTCATTCAGACGTTTGCGCAAAGCTATTACGCAGGTGAAACACCCAGCCCCTGTCCGAATTGTAATTCTCAGGTTAAATGGGACCATATGCTCAGCTATGCTGATGAACTCGGTGCGGAGGCTGTCGCCACAGGGCATTATGCTCGCATCACGCAGGATCAAAATGGAAGCTACGAATTACGCAAAGGGCTAGACCCGAAAAAAGACCAAGCCTACATGCTCAGTCGCTTAACTCAAAAGGAACTATCGCGCACAATCTTCCCTTTAGGCGCGCTCAATAAAGAAAAGGTACGCGCAATTGCCAATGAATTTGGCATAAAGATTACAAAAAGCGAGGAAAGCCAAGACCTCTGCTTCCTGCAAGGCACGAACTATCGTGACTTCCTTAAAACTCATTTCAACTTCGAGGAAATTCCAGGTGATGTGCAACTGCGAGATGGAATGGTTATTGGAAAGCACGCCGGACTAAGCAACTACACCATCGGGCAACGCAAAGGTCTGCCAGCTTACAAGCATCCCTTGTTTGTCATAGAAAAACGCCAAAGAGTCAACGCCCTCATTGTTGGACCTGCAGAAGACCTTGGCGCAAAACACTTTATCGTCAAGGACCTCCATTGGATTTCTGGCGTTGCGCCTGAATACACGCTAAACATCGAAACCAAAATCCGTTACCAAGCCAAACCTATCCTATGTGACATCAGCATAAAACCCGACCACAAAGCAGAAATACACTCACACGTAATTCTCCGCGATATCACACCTGGACAATTCGCCGTTTTCTACCAGGACGACCTGGTTTTAGGCAGCGGTGTCATTACAGCATGAACCATTTTTACTTGACTTTAGCCACTAAAAGGCTAAAATTGAACCATCAGCTCAACGGGAAGAGACCCACGCAATGTGGGCACCGAAGGGGCAAGCCCGCAGGGGTGAAACTCTCAGGTACCATGACCCTTCGAGCTTCTGAAATCATTTCGATGACAGGAGCACAACTTGTGCTCTTGATTTAATTAACAAACACACATTGACCAAAGGAGAAACAATGAAATATCCACAAGAACTTAAGTATCTCAAGACCGATGAATGGGTCAAAGTTGAAGACGGCGTCGCCATCATTGGCATCACTGACTACGCGCAAGATGCCCTTTCAGATGTCGTTTATGTCGAATTCGAAATCGATCCCGAAGACGAAGTCAGCGCTGGCGACAGCATTGGCACCATCGAATCTGTGAAGGCTGCAGCCGAAGTTCACTTCCCTGTGAGTGGCACCGTCCTCGAAGTTAACGAAGACGTTGTGGATGCCCCCGAAACCCTCAACAAAGATCCCTACGGAGAAGGTTGGTTGGTCAAGGTGCAAATCACCGATGAAAGCGAACTCGACAGCTTGATGGATGCAGCGGCTTACGAAGCCTTCTGCCAGGAACGGTAGCCCATGTTTACACCCCACACTCAACAAGATGTGGAGGTGATGCTTAAGTCAATTGGTGTAGAAAAAATCGAGGATCTCTTCGCAGAAATCCCCGAAAAGTTTCGCTATCCCAAGCTAAATCTAGCTCCACGACTTACCGAGATGGAAGTCCGTGATGAGCTGGAAAGCATTGCCTCCGCCAATGGCAGCACTAAGGAACTGCTCAGTTTCCTCGGTGCTGGTGCGTATGACCACTATATTCCCGCCGCAGTCGACAATTTGTTGCAACGCGGCGAGTTTTACACATCCTACACACCCTATCAACCCGAAATTTCTCAGGGTACACTCCAGGCAATTTTTGAGTTCCAAAGCCTGATTTGCCAACTGACCGGCATGGATGTCTGTAACGCCTCCCACTACGATGGCGCAACCGCCGCGGCTGAAGCCATGATTTTGGCAGACAGCCACTTTAGAGGAAAACGCAACAAATTCCTCATTTCCCGTGCGGTCAACCCTCAATATCGCGCCGTCATGCGCACCTACTTCCAAACCCACGACGATATCCAAATTTTGGGTGACGACATCGAAACCGGCATCGCCCCAGATTTGAAAAACTTCATCGCCCAAATCGATAATGACACAGCTTTGGTTCTGGTGCAATATCCCGACTTCTTCGGTCGCGTGATTGATTACAAAGAATTGATTGATGCCGCCCACGCTCATGGCGCGTTGGTTGCCGTTGCAACCAACCCTACCGCGCTGGGTCTTTTGACCCCTCCCGGCGAGATCGGTGCGGACATCGTCATCGGCGAAGGTCAACCCCTGGGCATTCCCCTTTCCTTTGGTGGACCTTACCTGGGTTACTTTGCTGTCACCAATGATTTGCTTCGCAAAATTTCTGGCCGTTTGGTTGGTCAAACCGAAGACATCGAAGGTGAATTGGCATACGTTCTAACCCTTACAGCGCGTGAACAACATATCCGCCGCGGAAAAGCCACATCGAATATCTGTAGCAACCAAGGTCTCATGACCCTCGCCGCCACCATATACATGACCCTCATGGGTAAAGAAGGCTTCAAAGAAGTTGCTAATTTATGCTACCAAAAAGCCCACTACACCGCAGACCAACTCTCTAAGGTTGAAGGTTACAAACTGGCTTTCCCTGAATCACCCTTCTTCCATGAATTCGTGGTGCGCTCAGAGCAACCCGTTGAAGAAGTCTTGGATTGGCTGGCTGGCCATGACATTTTAGGTGGCTATGACCTCGGTCAGGATTACCCTGAATTAAAAGATCACTTGATGCTTGCTGTCACCGAAAAAATTGCCCGTGAGGATATTGAATACCTCATCGAGGTACTTGAGGAGGAATATCATGACTGAACCTACTATCTTTGAAATGTCCTCACCCGGTCGACGCGCTATCAAAATGCCCGCTGTTGACGTGCCCGAAGTTGCCCTGCCCCAAGGTTTTGTACGCCAGGAACTCGATTTTCCTGAAATCTCAGAACTCGGTGTTGTGCGCCATTTCACCCGTCTTTCCCAATTAAACTACTCGATTGACGATGGTTTTTACCCCTTGGGCTCCTGTACGATGAAGTACAACCCCAAAGTCAATGAAGCCACCGCCCGCATTCCCGGTTTTGGCAACACCCACCCCTTGCAACCTGAAGAAACTGTGCAAGGCAACTTGTATTTGATGTATCAACTGCAAAAAATGTTGGCCGAAATCGGTGGTTTTGCCGGTGCGACCCTGCAACCCGCAGCTGGCGCTCAAGGTGAATTGGTTGGCGCTCTGATGATCAAGAAGTACCATCAAGATCGTGGCGACCACCAACGCCTGCGCATGCTCATCCCTGACTCTGCGCATGGCACCAACCCTGCCACTTCAGCGATGGTTGGCTTTGACATCGTGCCACTGCCCACCGACCCCCGCGGTAATGTGGACCTTGAAGCACTCAAGTCTTTGGTTGATGACCGCCTGGCAGGCTTAATGCTCACCAACCCCAACACCTTGGGCCTCTTCGATGAGAACGTTGAAGAAGTCATCAAAATCGTCCACAACGCTGGTGGTTTGGTTTACGGCGATGGCGCTAACATGAACGCCATTCTCGGCATCATGCAACCCGGCAAAGTCGGTTTTGACGTCCTGCACTACAACATCCACAAGACTTTCTCCACGCCTCATGGTGGTGGTGGTCCTGGTTCTGGTCCGGTCGTGGTTGCGGAACGCTTGTTGCCCTTCCTGCCTACCCCTGTGGTCGGCATCATTGAAGAAGGCGACGACGAAAACCCACCCCTCTATGGCTTTGTGACCCCAGAAAAGAGCATTGGTCGCATCAAGTCCTTCCATGGCCATTTCGGCTTATTGGTCCGAGCCTACACCTACATCTCCATGCTCGGCGCAGAAGGTCTGCGCGATATCGCCGAAAAGGCTGTGCTCAACGCCAACTATCTGCAAGAAAAGTTGAAAGGCACCTATACCTTGCCCTATGACCGCTCTTGCATGCACGAGTTTGTCTTGGAAGGTGTTTGGGATGATGTGCCCGATATCCATGCTTTGGACATTGCCAAACGTCTCATGGATTACGATTTCCATCCTCCCACAAACTACTTCCCACTGATCGTCAAAGAAGCTTTGATGATTGAGCCGACCGAAACCGAATCGATTGAGACCTTGGACCGCTTCGCGGAAGTGATGCTAAAAATCGCCGAAGAAGCCCGCACTGAACCTCAGCTCCTCAAGGACGCGCCTCACTACACCCCCATCCGCCGCGCGGACGAGCTGAAAGCTGCCAAGGATTTAGTTTTGTGTTGCTATCCTCTGGAAGAACTTCAAGACTAAACAAACTAAACTAACGAAAAGAGGCAGTTCATAACGAACTGCCTCTTTTATTAATATATTTCGGTCTTTAATCTTTTAAGATCAGAGAAACCGGGCAATGATCCGAGCCCATCACATCATCGTGAATGATGACATCTTCAACGCGTGCCATAAGGGGCTTGCTAATCAGATAGTAATCCAACCGCCAACCCACATTTCGCAGACGCGCTCCACCACGGTAGGTCCACCACGTGTAGGCTCTTTCCCGGTCGGGATACAGTTCACGGAAAGCATCCACAAAGTTATGCTCTAAATAGGTATCAATCCAGGCGCGTTCCTCAGGCAAAAAGCCGGTATTCTTAGCATTGGCTTTAGGGTGCTCAAGATCAATTTCGCGATGAGCGGTGTTGAAATCACCTGTAATGATGATGTTTTTGCCGGCTTTATGAAGTTCGTTACATTCCTCCAGAAGCTTTGCATAGAATTGCAGCTTCTCAGGCACCCGGCGATTATCTTCGCCACCGTTGGGAAAATAGATATTGTACAGGAAGAAATCGGGATACTCCAGGCGAATGACCCGACCTTCGGCGTCGAACATCGGATACCCAATACCCAGGCTCACGGCATGCGGTTCTCCCCGGTAAAAAACGGCTGTGCCGCTATAGCCAGGGCGTTCTGCTGAATTCCAAATAACCTGATACCCCTCCAGCTCATGCAAAACTTCCGGCACTTGCTCCGGCTTAGCCTTTATCTCCTGTAAACCCAACACATCCGAATCCAGTTCATGAATCCAATCGGTACCCTCTTTATTCACAATCGCTCGAATACCGTTCACATTGAAAGTTGTAATCTTCATAAAACGCCCTTTCCAGCCTATGGTAAACTTATTTTCTATGAACGATTATACCAAGTCAACCACAGTCATTAGCCTGAAAGCCTTTATCTTACTCATCGTGCTTTTACTTGCGTCAGCACCCATTTTAGCAGCGCTACCTACCCAGGCTGTTTTTGCCCAAGAGACGACTTACCCAGTGTATATCGTCAAATCAGGTGATACATTATATGGGATTGCCGATAAGTTTAACACCACCCTCGAAGAAATCATGGCGATTAACACCTTAAATGACAATTTGGGCTTGCAACCAGGCGATAAAATAAAAATCCCCAGTCTGGCTGGTTTACAAGGTGTGCTCAGCAGCCAATATGTTGGTCTGGGAACCAGTTTGAGTACCCTGAGCCGCAAAGGTCAAGCCGAACTTGGAAAAATCATCCGTCTCAACCGCATCACCAGCCCTTCTGAACTCTTTATCGGACGAGAAATCCTGCTAACCGATGTGGACGATAAACAAGCCATGGCTGCCAGCACTTTATTGGCAGGGGAGAGCTTCCTGGAATTCTCTCTCAAAGCCAAGAGCAATCCATGGACTTTGAGCCGTCGCAACCTAATTAGCAACGCCAATCAGGTCATACCCCAAGATAATTATTACATCCCCAGCGCCGTCGCTCAAAATGACAGTTTGACCATTCCTGGCATTGGCGCCATTTCTATCGACAATCTCCCGTTGAGCCAGGGCAACACATATGTCCTCATTGTGGAAAGTCCAAATGCGATAAAAGTTGACTCAAAGCTTCTCGATTTCTCGCCACAATTTGTGGACTTGGGCGAAGGCAAACAAGTGGCTTATGCCGGCATTCATGCCCTAACCGAACCGGGTGTCTACCCACTGAGCATGTCTTTCACCCGTGAAGATGGCTCAACCTACAGTTTCGACCAAATGGTTGTCATCAAATCGGGCAATTATGCTACCGACCCACCCCTAAAAGTAGATCCGGAAACATTAGACGACTCCAATAACCGTACCGAGAATGAACTTTTCCACAAACTCACCGCACCGGTAACGCCCACCAAATATTGGGAGGGCATGTTCTCAGCACCCAGTCAAGACCCGGACAATGTCATTTCCACCTTTGGCAGCCGCAGAACCTATAATGACGATCCAAAAATCTTCTACCATACCGGGCTCGACTTAGGCTATCGCCAAGGAACTGACGTTTACGCACCGGCTAAGGGCAAAGTCGTCGGTGCGCTACCGGGCTTAATTGTTCGTGGCAACACCGTCGTGATCGACCATGGTTTGGGTGTTTATACTATCTACATGCACCTGAACGAAATCCTGGTTGAAGAAGGCACGATGGTCACTCCCGGACAGCTCATTGGTATCATCGGTACCACCGGCCGCTCCACTGGTCCACATCTGCATTTTGAAGTGGATGTTCAAGGCACGCCGGTCAATCCGGCAACTTGGCTCAGAAGAGCCTTTCCTTGATCTTTTTATGTATAATTGGGATGTTAAACAAAAAGAGCAACTGACGTTGCTCTTTCGTATGCGCTGAGAGGGAGTTGAACCCTCACGCCTTGCGGCACTTGGCCCTCAACCAAGCCTGTCTGCCAATTCCAGCACCAGCGCATGGAGTGTTTATTATATACTTTGCGCGTGTCTTGTCAAGCAAAACACACTAAAGAGGTGAATTTGAGAACAACAATTGTTTTAGATGCCATGGGCAGCGACCTGCGCCCGCAACCAGAACTTGAAGGGGCTATTCAAGCCACTGCCAACTGGGATATTGACATCATTTTAGTTGGTGATGAACAGACATTACAATCCGGCTTAAAGGCTTTGCCAGGTGATAAATCCAAAATCAGCATCGTTCATGCTCCAGACGTTTTAGCCATGGATGATGACATTCGTGAAGCCCGTGCCAAAAAACTAAACACCATGAATGTGGGCATGCAACTGGTCAAAGACGGTAAAGCCCAGGCCTTTGTCACCGCAGGCAATACCGGTATGGCGATGTATTTTGGCACCAAATTATTTGGCATGATCAAAGGGGTCAATCGCCCCTGCCTGTGCGCCAACTTCCCCTCAAAAAACGGCCATTGCCTCGTTTTGGATATCGGTGCGAACGCTGAGTGCCGACCGGATTTTCTGGTGCAATTTGGGCAAATGGGTGCCGTTTACGCACGTTTGATGAACGGCGTGAGCCAACCCCGTGTGGGACTTATTTCCAATGGCGAAGAAGACCATAAAGGCAATGACCTGGTCAAAAGTGCTCACCCTATGATGGTCAAAAACGTGCCCGGTTTTGTGGGTAATGTCGAGGGCAAAGAAATCTTTGGGGGTGACGTTGACGTCGCCGTGACCGACGGTTTCACTGGTAACGTCCTGCTCAAATCGGTTGAAGCGGTTGCCAAAATGATCATGGTCACCCTCAAAGACAGCCTCATGAAAACCGCTCGCACCAAAATAGGCGCCTTATTGGCAAAACCAGCCTTTAACGACGTGCGTGCCTTGCTCGACCCGAACGAAATCGGCGCAGCACCCTTGCTCGGCCTCAATGGTTTGGCTTTCGTTGGCCATGGCCGCTCAAACAGTGACGCCATCGTCAGTGCCATCAACCAAGCCCGCAAAGCCATCGAGACCCATATGCTCGAAGAACTCCAAACCGCAATCAAGAATTAGAGGAAACTATGCGATTAATCATCAATAAGAGAAAAATTGACCGTAACAAAAAATTGGGCAACGCGCTCACCCTGGTCAGCCTGGCAGTGCTTGGCGCAGGTTTATTTTTCGCCTTCAAACCCAACCTGATCCTCTGGTCCTATGTCGCCCTGGTCATTGGGTTTGTGCTCACCCAATTCAGCATGCACTTTTCAAGCCGCTATTCCCGCTCTCCTCGATACGACGAGGTCATGCTCAAAGCGCTGGAAACCATTCGGGGCGACTACAGCTTCTACGTTCACACCAATCCAGTGCCCCACCTCCTGACGGGACCCAACAAATTCTACGTGTTGCATCCCGTAACCAGTCCAGGGACCATTAGCTACGTCAACGGCAAATGGAAGGAAAAAGGGCGTGGCTTCATGATGCGCATCGTCGGTCAAGAAGGCTTAGGCAACCCCGAAAAGGAAATTGCTTCCCAGGTTCAAGGACTGCGCGACTTGCTCAACGAACAGGGCTGGCCTTACAGTGAGCAACCCAGAATTGAAGCGCTTCTGGTCATCCTGTCTGATAAAACACAATTGGGTGAGCTCGACAACCCGCCTTTGCAAATAGTGCCCATCGAAGACCTCAAACGCGTCATCCGCCGCATCGACCGCGAAGACCCTGAGGGAGAGCTAAGTGAAGAAACCATTGAAAAGGCAAAAGCCATTTTAGGCTAGAACCGAAAACTTGTTAAACCAATAAGGTTTCGCATTGAAAGTGCGAAACCTTTTTTAGTGTTTGTATTCCTGGGACGAAGCTATTTCAAAAGCCCAGCGTAACGCTTGAGTGCATCGACCTCTTTATCCGTCAGATAACGCCATTCCCTGAGCTTCAGATCCCCCAACTTCAAAGTGCCGATACGCACACGGCGAATCTTCCTCACCGGCAGCCCAATGCGCAAACCGGTCACGCGGATTTGTCGCTTCTTGCCTTCCTTGAGGGTAATGCGCAACCAGGCACCATTCGACACCTTGTTCATGAATTCCACTTTGGCAGGTTGGGTGCGATAGCCATCTTCCAAAACGACTCCGCGACGCCAGATTTCCAATTGCTTCTCATCCGGCATGTGGTTAACCAAAACTTCGTATTCCTTTTCATGCTCATAGCGTGGATGAGTCAAACGGTTCGAAAGTTCGCCATCGTTGGTCATCAAAACCAACCCCTCGCTGTCAAAATCCAGGCGTCCCACTGGGAAAATGTTTTCAGGGATGTCAATCAAATCCAAAACAGTAGGTCTTGGAAAATTATCATCATAATCCGAAAGATACCCACGAGGCTTGTTAATCGCAATATAAACCTTGCGTTGTAAGCCACGCAAAAGTTTGCCATTGACGATAATGGCATCCTTCTCAGCATCCGCTTTATCACCAAGTTTTGCCAGCTTGCCGTTCACACGCACATTGCCAGCTTCAATAATCAATTCACATGAACGGCGCGAGCCAAAACCCGCGGCAGCCAATATTTTTTGTAATCTTTCTTCAGCCATTAGTCCTTCAATATCTTTGTTTCTTCTTCATCGCTCACGGTCTTAGCCTGCAAGAGCTCTTCAAGATTGAGCTCGGGTAATTGGTCGAGGCTTTCAAGACCGAAATGTTGTAAAAATTCAGGTGTCACGCCATACAAAATGGGGCGACCCATTGCCTCGGAGCGTCCGAGTTCTTGCACCAACCCACGGGAAAGCAGCGTGCGCACCACACCATCGCTGTTCACGCCACGAATAGCGTCAATCTCCGGTCGGGTTGTTGGTTGCTTATACGCCACAATGGCTAAAGCCTCTAAAGCAGCCTGGCTTAACCGTTGTGTTACTTCCAGCCCCAAAAAAGCTTCGATGGGTTGAGCATATTCAGCGGCAGTCACCAATTGATATTGTCCCTGAACGGTTTGCAGACGAATGCCGTGTCCTTCTTCAAGCATGGCTTTGAGCAGCTCTAAAAGACGGATACACTCCTTCTTAGGGGTATCCATCGCTTGGGCAAGTTGATCCACACTAGCCAATCCTGGTGAGCTAAAAAGCAATGCCTCTAAAAGCTTTAATTTTTCTTTATCTTCCATTTTTTCTCATTCTGCGCCCGTGCTATAATTCAACTGCTTTTTGGGTGTGTTGATTATACCCGAAGGGCTGTTAAACGAGAAAGAATGGCTTAATAATGCGTGTACTTTTGACAGGGGTTGCCGGTTTTATCGGCTCCCATTTAGCAGAAAAACTCATCGCGGATGGGCATGCAGTCGTTGGACTGGACAATTTTATTACCGGAAAACCCGAAAATATTGCCCAGTTGATGGTTCATCCCTGTTTTAATTTAATCACTCAGGACGCGTCAAAATTTATCAAAGTGGATGAAAAAATCGACTTTGTGCTACATTTTGCCTCACCGGCCAGCCCAAACCCAGCGTCTCCCTTCGGCTACCCTAATCTACCCATCCAGACCTTAAAAGCTGGCGCATTGGGTACGCTCAATACTTTAGGCGTTGCCAAAGCCCATCAGGCGCGCTATCTGCTTGCCTCAACCAGCGAGATTTATGGTGACCCACATGTCCACCCACAAATTGAAAGTTACTGGGGCAATGTTGACCCCATTGGCCCGCGTTCAGTGTATGACGAAGCTAAGCGCTTTGCCGAAGCCCTCACCATGGCATATCACAATTTCCATGGGTTGAATACGCGCATTGCGCGCATTTTCAACACCTTTGGCCCCAGATTGCGCCTGGACGACGGACGGGTCGTGCCAAACTTCATCCAACAAGCGCTGCGTCGTGAACCGCTCACCATTTATGGTGATGGCCACCAGACCCGCAGCTTCTGCTATGTGGATGACCTTATTGACGGCATTTATCGCTTGATGGAAAGCGAAGAACACTACCCCATCAATTTGGGCAATGACCAGGAAACAAGCATCATCGACTTTGCAAAACTCATTAACCAGATCACTGATAACCCTGCCGGCATCGTATTCCATGCCTTCGATGGGCTCGGTGATGACCCCCAACAACGCCGTCCAGATATCACCCGTGCAAAGACCCTTTTGAACTGGACTCCCCAGGTTTCTATTGAGGAAGGTTTACAGCGCACGATTGATGCGATGCGAGAGGAGATCCTTAACAATGGCAACGCTTAGAGTCGTTTCAGGCAGTGCAAAGGGAAAACGGCTCAAAACCGTGCCTGGCGATACCACCCGCCCCATCACCGACCAGGTCAAAGAAGCCCTTTTTAACATCCTGGCAAATGAAGTGCACGATAATCGCATCCTGGATCTTTTCGGTGGCACGGGTGCGGTTGGCATTGAAGCACTGAGCCGTGGTGCAAAGCATGTCATCTTCTTGGATACCAGTCACCAAGCAGTCAAAATCATCAAACAAAACCTAGAGACCACCGGTTTTACGAAGAAGGCGACCGTGCTTCGTGGGGATGCCTTCACCTACTTGCAAAAACCACCCGAAACCGGGTTTGACCTCATCTATGTCGCTCCACCGCAATACAAAGACATGTGGGAAAAAGCGATGCGCCTCTTGGATGCTAAGCCCGAATTACTCGATGACGATGGACAAATCATCGTCCAAATCAACCCCATCGAATGGTCAGACCAGGATTATAAGCACTTTATTGAATTTGACCGCCGAAAGTATGGCGATACCGAGCTTATTTTCTTTGAAAAGCCTTACGAAGAAGATGATGAAGAGTCGGCGGATGACGCCACTGATGAAATCCCGGATGCCCCTGGGGACGACATTTCAAAGGACATCATCAACTGACCTTTTGCGTCATAGCGATACAATCCCCAAAACGGTTTAGCACCCAAACGTTGACGCATAACCATCGGCAAAAGCGTGTAAAGGTCTTCCACCAAGTTGAGTTTTAGAGCTTCTTTTTGGCTGAACCACGAAAGATGACCTTCGACCGAATTTGCGACGGCTCCTTCCAACTTTTTCGCTTTGAAAACAAAAAAGATAATGCCTGGTTTTGAACCGGTATCCGCCACAACCTGACCGCAATATTGCAACACGCCGGCAGTCAAACCACTTTCCTCAAAAAGTTCACGTCGCGCTGCTTGCAAAACCGACTCGCCTTGCTCCACATGACCACCCAGCCCATTCCACATATTGGGCCAAATCTTTTTATCGGCGGCACCTTTGAGTAGCAGCACCTTGCCAGACTCGTTGACAGCGAACACCAAAACCCTGGGAATTAGGGCATAGCGTTCACTGTCAGCTTTTTGATCTTCAACAGACATCGTTTTCCGTCTTAGCGAAACTTCGTCCCCGCCACGAATTAATGGAGGAACATCGGTAAGCCGAGGATGTTTTTGATTTTGGGTCGGTAATTCGCCGCGTCGTAATAAAGGTCAACATCAACCTGGCGTTTGCCACTGGTCACCATTTCAAGCGGCACTTCACTGTAATTGCCGTCCATAATGGAAACCATGTTGCCAAAGTCTTTGCGTTTGGTCATTTGCATGGCCAAGGCACCATAGTTCATCGCCACCATGCGGTCGAGCATGTCAGCCGGACCCGAGCGCAAGAGATAGCCCATCTTCTGATACATCGTGTTATTGCCGGTCAAAATCTTAATTTGTTCCGAAAGCAAATCACCGATGCCACCCAGTTTCTTATGGCCATAGGCGTCTTCTTCACCCGATTCGACAATCAAGCCACTATCGGTTACTGCACCTTCAGAAATGACACAAATGGAATAGTGTGCCGGGCTATCCTTTTTATCCTTTGCCAGCATGTCGCTCAATTCAACCAGGTTGAAAGGCACTTCACAAATGACGGTACGATCCACATAGCTCAAGTAGCCAGTAATCAAACTGGTTTCACCGGAATTACGACCAAATAGTTCCACCACACCAATGCGCTCATGCGAACCCACCGAGGTGCGGAATTTGGTAATCAAAGAAACCGCCTGCGTGACCGCTGTTGAAAAGCCGATACAGTAATCTGTGCCTAAGACGTCATTATCCATCGTCTTGGGAATACCAACCACCGGAAATCCGGTTTTATGCAGCTGCACAGAATAGCTCAGGGTATCGTCCCCACCAATCGTAATCAGCGAGTCAATGCCCAGGTGCTCCAAAACTTCCAGAATATGTTCTGTAAAATCTTTTGCGCCTGTTTCAGGATTGATTAATTTGCCTTTCGGCGAATCTTTCAAAAAATCAGGGACATCCTTAGGACGCACGTGGGAAGGATTGGTGCGTGAGGTGTGCAAGAATGTACCACCTGTACGGTCCACACGTCGCACTTCAGCTTGTCCCAGGTTGCGGATATAAAGATCATGCGTGGCTTGGTTTCCAATTTCATAATTCAAAAGGCCACCCCAACCGCGACGAATACCGATGACCTCATAATCATCTTCAAGCGCATTTAGCACAACGGACTTAATAGCAATGTTCAAACCGGGAACATCACCGCCGCCAGTAAAAATACCAATTCTCTTTTTAGCCATAAAATGCCTCCATTATTTCGATTCGATTAATGCATTCGAGCTTTTCAATGCCCACCA
>CAZUZM010000020.1:0-20679 GCA_964624615.1 uncultured Anaerolineaceae bacterium | reverse complement strand
TGAAAATCGCAGGGTCCACAGTTCAAGTCTGTGACTCGGCATAAAAAGAGCCTCATCCGAGGCTCTTTTTGTTTATTCATTTTCTACAGTAATTTTGTTGTTGTAATCCATATGTGTTACAATGTAATACACCAAAGGAGACCATGCCATGAACACCACCATGACCGTGAGATTAAGCCAGCAAGACAAGGACGTCATCGCCAAATATGCCGAAACCAAAGGCCGGTCGGTGTCCGACATTGTGCGCGAAGCGATCCTTGACCGCATTGAAGATGAGCTCGACCTGGCACTTTATCGCAAAGCCATCGAAGAATATCAAAAGAACCCAGTAAGCTATAGCCTTGAAGAAACCGCCAAACTTCTTGACATCGAGCTATGAGCTTTACGGTAAGATTTTCCGCCTACGCTTTAAAACAGCTTTCCAAACTGGATAAACCCGTCCAAAGGCTGATCCTTAATTGGCTTAACAAGCATATTGAAGGGACTGCCAATCCGCGGATAAAAGGCAAAGGACTGGTCGGAGACCGCTCCGGAGAATGGCGCTATCGCGTTGGGGATTACCGAATCATAGCCGACATCCAAGATGAGATTGTCACCGTGTTGGTCATCGCGGTGGGTCACAGAAAAAACATCTATATGTAAACAAAAGCCACTGGATGCTAAAAGTGCAATCACCGTGGCTCTTGTATCTTCCAAATAAACTTACTTCGAATAAAAATCCTTACGAATCTGTGGGTCGCGGGCGATGCCGGCTTCAATGATATCCATCAGGTTATCAAATAGCGCTTGCACCAGGGGATCATAGGCGATGGAGACGGTGCCATCCGCCAGCGAATCCGCCTTTTCGCCAATGCGGTCAATGAGATAAGGCGCAATCAAATTGGCAATCAGGTTCAAAACATAGGCCGCCATATCTGTATCCACCCACGTTGCCAGGTCATCATGCAAAATCCCTTGGGTCAACAGCGCATGAAACCGCCCGTCACCACTCACCCGTTCACCGGTTTCTGGATCAATCGACTTGATGACCGGATGATCGATAAAATGGTGTTGCTCAACCTTGGCAAGCTTTGGCTCACGCAACATGAAAACCACACCAATTTGAATAAGCCAACGCAGATAGGCGAAGGTGTCCATAATCGAACTGGGCGTTTCAAGCGTGGCGACCAACTCGGTCTTCCGTTTGTTAACCAAAACGAGCACGTGCTGGTAAAGGTCTTCGATATCTTCAAAATATTGATAAAAAGACCCTTTGGCAATGCCTGATTTGGCAACGATGGTGTTAAGCACCGCCGTTTTGAGGCCCCCTCGGGCAAACTCATCAATCGCCGCTTCTTCAATGCGCAGGCGGCGTTCTGCGCTAAGATTGTAAAATGTTGTCTTTGGCATCTTTAGTTATCCTTTGTGACTAATCGGTCATATTTTACTTTTAAGCCGTGCGCTTGTCAAATCACAGGAAAAATCATTCCTTTGAAAAGAAGCGAAAGCCACACTATCCCCTAATCTGCGATAAAATAAACGAATGGATTATCTATTTAGCGACCGACGTCAATATTTTAACCGCGACAAAAACCTCCCTATCTGTGCCTTTTGTGACGCACTTGCCAAACAGGACTGCTTTGAAAACCTGATCGTCCACCGTGGTGAGTTTAATTTTGTCATTCTCAATAAATTCCCCTACACCAGTGGCCATATGATGGTGGTGCCATTTGAGCACACTTGCCACGTTGAAGAACTGAGCGCAGATGCGTTGACCGAGATGATGCTGCTCGCTACGCGCTGCATCGAAACCCTCAACCGCATCTACCAACCACAAGGCTTCAACATGGGCATGAACATCGGCGCCGCGGGTGGCGCGGGCATCGCCGAGCACCTGCACATGCACGTCGTACCACGTTGGTCACGCGATACCAACTTCATTACCGTTTTGGGTCAAGCGCGCGTGCTGCCCGAAAGCCTGGAAGCAAGTTATCAGCAAATCAAAAAAGCGTGGCTTGAATCCTAAGCCACGCTTTTCATAAACTTCCTAAATATTAAGCTCTATTTTTCACCCTTGTGCAAAATCGTTCCAACACCTTTGACGTTCTGATGCACATTTGGGTTTCCCCAGTATTCAACGGTGTATCCGCCTTTAAGGTCCAAGGTCAAATTGGTTTTTGCCCAAACTTTCGCAAATCCCGCACCTTCAATATCCAAAAAGACGCTTTCTGATTCAAGATCCGCCGCTTCGTATTTCGCCGCGCCTTGAATCTCTACTTTCTGATCATTGGCTTTACCCTTAATCGTCAGTAAACCAGTTCCCTTTAGTTCCACATCCAAGGCTTTCACATCCACTTCTTGAATATCAGCCTTAAATGCGCCTTTAAGTTCAACCTCAAAGGTATCACCCTTAAAAGCGTCTATCTTTAAGGTCACCGGCCCTTCAACTTCAATTTCATTAATGTCAAAAAAACTAATGGTCACCTTAAGATCATCAGCAAGAAATTGATCCCAGGAAAGATGCTGGAACTGGATGATTAGCTTTCCTTCCTTGACCTCATAATACAGCTTATCCATCAATTCTTGACTGGTTTCAACCTGAAAAGCTGTGAGGTCGCCTTGAACCAAGGTAAGCGTGCCAGGACCTTTGTAGGCAATTTTGTTAAAAGAGTCTAACATCACAGAACCGCTTTGAATGGCTTCAGCTTTGGCAGTCGCTTCGGCTTCATTGGGTGGTGTGTCAACTTCGGCAGGCGTTTCAGGCGTCTCTGCCGGTTTTCCGGTATCATCCGCTTTTGGTAAAACATTTTGCAGCGTTTCAATGATGCTTTCGGCTGTTTCCATTTTGTCTTGCCTGGGCGGGAAATATCGACATGCTCCCGCCAACAAAGAAATTAATACGATTGCGCTAAGCGCTTTGAGAAAAGTTTTCATAGTAACTCCTTTCTACCTTTATTTTAGCATTAAGGGCTCGACCCGATAACACATGTTGTACTTAATCGAAAACCGGTCTTTGGGACCGGTTTTACTTTTACTCTTTTCTGAATTATTACGCAATCAGTGGCCTGAACTTATAGCCATACACAATGATGCCACGTTCGCTGCCATCATTGCGCATTTTGCGTGTCACCATTTCAACCGGCATGCCGATGCGCACAGGTTGGTCACCCATATCGGTCAGTTGCGCGGTCACCATGGGACCTTCTTTGAGTTGCACCAGGGCGATGGTGTAAGGGGCTTGTTCTTCAAAACCAGCCGGGGCATTTTTGATATCGGTAAAAGAATAGACCTCACCCAAACCGCTAAAATTGAACAGCGTTTTGGCTTCACCACCACACGCCGGGCAAACATCCCGGGGCGGGAAAATTTTGACATCACAATGTGGACACACTTCACCTTGCAGGGCATAGCGTTGTTTTTTCAATCTCCAAAAGCGTGGAACTTCCATAAATCTCCTTTGCAATGTTCCTAGTTTAGGCTAATAAAGCTATCAAGAACTATCAAACTTGGCTTTTTTGGAGCAATTAAGGACTATTTTGGCGGTTTTAGGTGTAAAAAGCTATAATGTGAGCATGAATCTGCTACCCAACCTCAAAATTCAGGCCGCATGCCAGTTGATGCTTGCCAGTCTCGGACTGCAAAAAGACCCCAACAAAAAAGCCAAAAAAGCTGATGTACTCAGCGCTATTCACAACATCCATGTCCTGCAAATTGACACCATCAGCGTTGTCGCCCGCGCGCATCTGCACATCCTTTGGTCGCGCTTAGGCACTTATGATACCGCTTGGGTGGATGAGCTTCACGCGGAAGGCAAGCTCTTTGAGTATTTCGCGCATGCCATGTGCTACCTGCCCATCGAAGATTTTCCACTTTGGCGCAGCATCATGCAAAACCGCTATACCGGCTGGAAGCACTTGCAGGAATGGGCAACCAAAAACACAACGCTTTTGGAAGACGTTCTGAACCACATCCGCCAAAACGGTGAAGTGAGATCGACGGATTTTGAAAGCAGCGGACCCGAAAGCCGTTGGGGAACCCGCAAAATCGAAGCCATGGCGATGAGCCATTTGCAACACACCGGCGAGCTCATGGTGGCGCGACGTGAGAACTTCCACCGCGTTTTTGACCTGCCAGAGCGCGTGCACCCCACCTGGAACGACAAAGACACCCCGGATTACACTGACGCCACCGCAGAATTAGCCTTACAAGCCGTCAAAGCACTCGGCATCGCACGGGAGGAATGGGTGGCGGATTACTTCTACCTGCCCAAACGCATGGTTTATGACCAACTTAAGACCTTTGTCAAAAACGGCATCCTTCACCAGCTCCATGTTGAAGGCATCGCCAAACCGGTCTACCTTCATCCCGACAACCTGGAGCTCCTCGAAAAAGCCCAAGCCGGCAAGCTGAAAAGCACCCGTACCACCATCCTTTCACCGTTCGATCCACTGATGAACAACCGCGCGCGGGTGAAAGAACTGTTCAACTTTGACTACCTGATTGAATGCTACACGCCGGTCGCCAAACGCGTGTATGGCTATTTCACCCTGCCCATCTTACACAAAGGCACTTTGGTGGGACGCATGGACGCCAAAGCCTGGCGCAAGGAAAATCGCCTGCAAGTCATCAAGCTCCACCTCGAACCTTGGGTCACCCCAGATATCGACCTGGTCAACGGCTTGGCGAAGGCTTTAAAAGACTATGCCAGCTGGCAAGGTCTCGACACCATCGACATTGATTGGGCCAGTTCTGAAATTTTTCGAATGGACCTTCTGGAAGCTTCTTGACAACTTGTCATTATATACGCTATCATATACGCACACTTTACCATGACCATGAGAATTCTGCTTACAAAACAAGCTGACAAATACTTTGAAAAGTGCCCGGCAAATCTACAAGAGCGCTTAGAAAAAGCAATCAATAGTTTGATAGATGGCGAAGGAGACATCAAACCCCTTTTGGGTTACCCCGGTTTTTTTAGATTAAGGGTCGGGTCCTACCGGATACTCTTTAGCTACGAAACAGATCCTGACACATTGGTTATTCATAAAATCGGCTCTAGAGGCGATGTCTACAAAATACGAGAGGAATCACATGAGCAAAGCTACCGAACTTCAGTCGAAGCTTAAACAACACCCTGCCGTTCAACCCGAAACGGACGAAATTGAAGCCATTCTTGACTACCAGGCTAAAAAAGCTAGCGGTGACCTCGAACTGATCAGTTTTGAGAAAACAAAAGAAAGAGTTTCAAAAGCCAATGGGCGCATTTCTTTGCGCGTTCCACGACAACTCCATCTTGATTTGATTGACGCCGCGGATAAACAAGGGGTCAGCTTGAACCAATATATCTCTTATGTTCTGGCATCCAACGCCCGATAATCATTTACAAGTATGCATTGGAGCGAACGCACAAAAAGCTAGAACCTAATCATCCCGCAGGCATAACCCAAGGCGCTTAAGTTGTTCAACGCCGCTTGCTGCAAGGCAGTCGTTTGAGGATAGTCCGCATGCCTACGCCTGCGACCGCCAAAAATCCGCTCCAAAGCCTGCTCATCATCCTCATTCCGCCCAACAATATCCCACATCCTGGCAAATCCTAAAATCCGGCTCTCTTCCGGCAACAACGTCTGCAATCCTGGATGCAAAAGCCAGGTATAGGTGATAAACGCCTTGAAATCTGTCGCTGGGAAATGGTGCCTGAAAAACGCCCTGGCATCCTCAAAGGTCTTTTTCAATGCAGCAGCATCTAAATTCGCGCCATATTGGATATGGGTATTCAACACCGGCGTCCCAGGTGGCAAGCGTTTCTTTTGCGCCTCACTAAAGCGCATAAAATCCTCGCCAATACCTTCTTGATCCAAATAGAGCATCTCAAAGAGCTGAAATTGCAAGCTCCCAATCTTGAAAATCTTGAAGCCCATCAAATGGCGCAGCCAACGAGCATCAGCCTTCGCCAACCCCACCTTTCCCGTGCGCTCAAAAAAGAGCCTCTGCCGTAAACGGATATCATCAACGCTGTCCAACCAGACTTCCCTGGATATACCAGCATTTTCAAATTGCGCATGCAATCCGGGCAATAAAGTGCAAACCATCGCTAGTCGCGTGAAAGGTTTGCGCCGCAAGATATCAAAAGCCCCATCCTCTGCGGCATAAGCCTTTGAAGCCAAACCAATAAACCCCGGTCGTGATTGGATATAAGCCAAAACCTTTCGGCTCACATCCTCAGGCAATGCCAAATCGGGTAAAAGCGTTTCTATCGCCCTAAGACTTTCCTCAAGTGCCAAAATCAGTCCTGCTCTTTGCGGATTCTGAACAGCCCAATGCCAAAAAAGAGCAACGCCCATAACAAAATAAAGCCCGCGCTCAGCCATGGGCTCACGGTCTTACCTGCCATCTCTAAATCGACGCCAAATCCGAGCCTGAAGTCGGCCATATCAAACCCAGGAGGAATGGGCATCCCCTTAATCACATCCGCCAGGAAAAACTTGCGTGCCAGACTCGCCATATGACTAAAAGGCAGCCATGACATAAACGTCTGAACCGATTTTCCCAAAGTGCCAAACGGAATATACGCGCCGGCAAAGAAGCCAATCAAGGTCAGCATCAGGCTGCTCACCGAGCTATAACTGCGCACCGAGTTACGTCCGCTGGCAAACAGAAAAGCCAATCCACTTGAACCCAAGGTGGTTAGCAAAACCGCTGTGACAATCAACAAGGTATGTTGCACACTCGGCAAAGGTGTATTTTGAATAAGTAAATAGACATAGGTGAAAGCAATCGTCGCCAGGGACATTACAAAGGCGGTAAAGGTGCTCCCCAGAATATAACCCGCCACAATTTGGCTCCGGCGAACCGGTGCGACCTGAAAATCATCAAAAACCTTCGAACCGCGATCTACTGGCATTTGTGCCAGCGCTGTAAAGCTCGCCGAGAACGCCGTCACCACAGCTAATCCCGCCATCAACCAGGCATTTTGAAAATAGATAAGGTCTGGCATCATCGCCATTTGGTTTTCCGAGAAAAAGGCACGATTGAGGAAGAGCAAGTAAATCGTCAGCAAAATAATGGATGCCAACAACGTAAAAAAGATAGCTGATTTATCTCTAAAAAAGAGCTTGAATACCCTTTTTGCAATCCGAGTCGTCGCTTTCATTCTCTTAATGCCTTTCCGGTGATGGCGATAAAGACATCATCCATGCGTCCATTAACCACCTCAAAATTATGGATATCCTCACGCAACGCCGCAACCAAATCAAGTGCTTCAAACGCATCCTTGATAGCCACCCGCAACGTATCTTCCTTTGGCTTGCCATCATACCCCCGTTCGCGCAGGAAAGCCGACACCTTTTCGATATCCCGTGGGTAAAGGTTGAGCAGGTTCGGTGCGTATTGTTTCTTGAGCGCGGCTGGTGTGCCCGTCGCCACAATCTTGCCATGGTCGATGATGACCACATTGCTGGCGTCGTCGGTTTCTTCCATATAATGTGTGGTCAGAAAAATGGTCATCACCATTTCCTGCTGAAGATTGTTGATAATATCCCAAACCACCAAGCGTGTCTGCGGATCCAATCCAGTGGTCGGCTCATCCAAAAACAGGATTTCCGGCTTCTGCATCAAAGCCCGACCAATATCCGTACGTCGTCTTTGTCCACCCGAAAGTTTGCCATAACGCTGGTTAGCAAAACTCTTCATATCCAATAAAGCAATCACTTCATCCGCGCGCTTTTTGAGGTCAGCCACGCTCAGGTCATAAAAACCGCCACGGCAAATCAAATTCTCTCGCACCGTAAACTCATCATCCAAAACGTGGTGCTGAAAAACCACGCCAATCTTTTTGCGGATGGCGTCATCATCCTCGCCAACGGTCAAATCACCATAACGCACAGCACCTGCATCTTTTTCCAACAGGGTGGAGATAATCTTGATTGTTGTTGATTTACCGGCGCCGTTGGGTCCGACAAAAATAAACTTTTCACCGCGCATAACCTCGAAAGAAATATCGTCAACGGCAAGATTTCCGTTGTAGGCTTTGCGCAAATTTTGCACACTTAATGCAACCGTCATAAAACCTCTCTTTAGAACTTATTTTTGAGGTATTTCCAAATCACCTTTTAGCGTGATGATGCCATCGTCTGCCTTTTTCATGGGATCCGTATGGGAAAAAATTAATCCTTCGCCCAACACAAAAGCATATTTGGTTACAAAATCATCATCCGTTTCCTGACTGGCAAGCAAAATACGGTTGACCTCAAAACGCCATTGTGTATCCCAATGATCAAGGAACTCCGAAGCTGCTTGCATCGACTCCAGTGTCAATCCTTCTGACGCGATCGTGATGTGGGGATGCCACAGGTCCTGGCTGTAGTAGCGGTAAGCCTCACTACCCACCCTATAAGCTGCCGTCAATTGCCAAAGTGATTCATGCAGCCTTTTCAGATGGTCATCCAACTTCACGCCATTAAAAAGCACAACCTTCTCAGCATCAAAATGGTCGAAGCCGGTCGTTTCCACACGGAAAGGCGCAGTCTTCTTGCAAAAGTCATTCAATAATGGGATTAGGTCTGGCGTGTCATAACTTTCACACACCTGCCAGGTGAAATGTGGCAACAGGTCCTGCCAACGCTGAACGATACCAAACTCCGCATAAACATCTGCCCACATTTGCTTTACAAAAGGCGAAAAAGGATTTGGAATCGGGGAAATAAGTGCTTGCATGGTTAACCTCACTTTGACTATAGCAAAACGCCGTTGGTTTTTCAGAACTGGTTCATAAATTTTACAGTCTTCTTTACCTAAAAGTGCCGTTTTCTAATGGCGATTTTACTTACTATTCTACGCCCTTTAGACACACTCTTCAATGCCAAAAATCTGCGGTTATAATCTAAACGTGGAAAACAAAACCAAAACCATTCCCCATGCTAAAAGCGGCACTAACCTTACCACCTTGTGGAAGCTTTTCATCAACATGTTTTTCATCAGCAGTGTTACTTTTGGCGGTGGTTTCGTCATTGTCAACTTCATCAAAAAAACCTTCGTCGAGAAGATGCACTGGATTACCGAAGAAGAAATGCTCGACATGATCGCCCTGGCGCAAAGTTCTCCGGGCGCTATCGCGGTCAACACCGCCATCCTGATAGGTTGGAACATCGCCGGCTTTTGGGGCATGGTGGTCGCCGTTTTAGGCATCGTCATCCCACCCATGACCATCATCAGCATCATTTCCCTTTTTTATGAAGCCTTTATCGCCAATAAATACATCGCGCTCATGCTCAAGGGCATGCAAGCCGGCGTTGCTGCGCTCATCCTGGATGTGGCTTTCGATCTGACCGGCAAGCTCGCCAACCGCCAACGACCCCTTTATGTCATCCTGATGGCATTGGCGTTCATCCTCGTATTTCTGGCTAAGGTGAATGTGGTCTTCATCATTTTACCTGCAGCGCTCATTGGTCTTCTGGTGAGCATCATCGACCGAAAGCGGGTGATATTGCCATGATTTACCTGCAACTCTTCCTAAGCTTTTTGCAAGTCGGCCTCTTTAGCATTGGGGGTGGCTATGCAGCTATTCCCCTCATCCAAAGTGAAGTTGTGGCAAACCGTGGTTGGATGACGCTCAACGAGTTCACCCACCTGATTACCATCGCCGAAATGACCCCTGGACCCATTTTCATCAATGGTGCCACGTTCGTCGGCAACCGCATGGCCGGTATCCCTGGTGCAATCATTGCCACCTTTGGCAGTCTTTTGCCCTCCCTCATCATTGTTTCCCTTTTGGACTATGTCTATATCCGCTATAAAAAGCTGGACCTACTGCACGGCACACTCTCGACCATCCGCCCCGTGGTCATTTCTCTGATTATGTCCGCTGGGCTTTCCATCTTGCTCCTGCTGCTCTATGACGACCGAGCCAAGACGCTCGACAATACCAACTGGTTAGGACTGGGCATTTTTGCCGTCGCCTTTTTCATCCTGCGTAAATGGAAATGGAACCCCATCCTCGTCATGTTCCTGAGTGGTTTAACCTATTTGGGCATCAATCTGCTTTTAACCGCTTTTTAAAAAGAAAACGCTATCCATCTGTGCTAAAATGTGATTATGACATGGAATATTTTTGGCCACGAAGGTGCGGTTGCCTACCTTAAAGAGCAGTGCAAACCCAATAACATTCGTCACGCTTACCTCATCACCGGACCTGAGGGCGTTGGTCGCTTAACCTTGGCGAAAGCCTTTGTCAAAGCGCTCAATTGCCAGAATCCTCCCGCGGAAAATGATTATTGCAACGACTGTGTCGCCTGTCGCCAGATTGAAGCCGAAGCCTGGGCTGACCTAAGCATCCTGCGCCCTGCCGAAAATGCGCGCGAACTGCGCATCGACCAGGTGCGCCAAATGCAACAAGGGCTGGCGCTGGCGCCTTACCAAAGCCAATGGCGCGTCATTATCATCCCCGACTTTCAAAATGCCACTGTGGCAGCCTCGAATGCCTTGCTCAAATCACTCGAAGAGCCACCAGCGCGGGCCATCATCATCCTTACCGCGGATGCCCGCGAAAACCTGCTCGAAACGATTGCATCACGCTGCAGCATCCTGCGACTGCGTCCCTTAGGCATCCAGGTATGCGCCAAAATCCTGCAAAACCAGCTCGACCTCGACAGTGAAGAGGCGCAGCGATTTGCTCATCTGGCTGGTGGGCGCTTCGGCACAGCCGTGCGCTACGCTCAAGATGAAAGCCAGTTGGATCAATATGAAGACGCCTTGGCACAGCTTTTGGACATCTTTCCTCAAAGCAAACGCCAGCGGTTGCAACATGTCGAAAGCCTTAGCAAAGGCAAGGGAAACCAACGCCAAACCGTCAACCATTTGCTGAGTGTGTGGCTAACTTTTTGGCGCGACCTGCTCATTGCGCAAAGTCATGCGGCACTTCCCCTGGTTAACCTCCGCCATGAATCCGCCATAAAATGCCTGGCAGCGCAACTGGACCTGGCTCAAATCGAAACCACACTCCAAGCCCATGAAAAAGGCTTGGAGCAGCTTGATGCCAACGTCAACCCACGCTTACTCATCGAAAACATCTTGCTCAACATTCCCCGACTAAAGCTCTAATCCCACTCAAGCTTTTAAAACCAACCTTAAAACGCGTTGATATTTCAGCGTTAATGATTTAGGATTGAGACACAAGGACCAAGGTATTATGGAAGATTTATTAAAGATTCTCAACGAACAACAACAACACGCCGTGGCAGCCCCGGCAGGACCGACCATCGTTCTGGCAGGCCCCGGCTCGGGAAAAACCCGTGTGCTGACCTATCGCATCGCCTACCTGGTAGGCGTTATGAATGTCCCCGCCTGGCATATCCTCGCCGTCACCTTCACCAACAAAGCCGCTCGCGAAATGGGCGACCGCGTCAACAAAATCTTAGGCGACCAAGCCGACGGCATCTGGCTGGGTACTTTTCATGCCGTTTGTGGCAAAATTTTGCGCCGCGAGGCTGACCTGTTGCCCGTAACCAGCGATTATGTCATCTTTGACCAGGACGATCAGGAAGCACTGCTCAAGGAAATCATCCGTGAGAACAACCTCGACGAAAAACAATATCGTCCGGCTTCATACCTCAACGAAATCTCCCGTGCCAAGAATGAACTCATCGGTCCCGAAGAATACCCCATTAACAACTACCGTGATGAACAAACCCAGCGCCTTTACCGCATCTACCAAGACCGCCTCATCAAAAACAATGCCATGGACTTTGACGATATGTTGGTCTACACTACGCGCCTCTTGGACGAGTACCCCATCGTGCGTGAAACCTACTCCCACAAATTTGAACACATTTTGGTCGACGAATTCCAGGATACCAACCTGGCGCAATACGCCATCCTCAAAAACCTCGCCAGTCTGCACAACAACCTGTATGTGGTCGGTGATGAAGACCAGTCCATTTACCGTTGGCGTGGCGCGGACTACCGCAACCTGAACCGTTTCAAAAAAGATTTTAAGGACACACAGGTTTTCCTGCTCGAACAAAACTACCGTTCCAGCCAAAACATCTTGGACAGCGCCATGGCGGTGATTGACCGCAACCAAAATCGCACCCACAAACAGCTTGAAACAGTTCGCGAACGCGGTGAAAAAATCACCATGGTCGTTGCTGAAGATGACCGCGAAGAAGCCGACACGGTGGTCAGCGCCATCCGCGACGGCATCCGCCTGCGTGGACAAAAGCCAGGTAACTTCGCCATCATGTACCGCACCAACGCTCAATCGCGCCTGTTTGAAGAGGCTTTCCGCCGCGAGGGCATCAACTACCGCTTGGTCGGCGCGCAACGCTTTTATGGTCGCCGTGAGGTCAAGGACATGCTCGCCTTTTTACGCTTGGTGCATAACCCGCTGGATGAAATCTCGCTGCGTCGTTGCATCAATCTGCCGCCACGCGGTATTGGTCAAAAAACGCTTGAAAGTCTGCAAGCCCAAGCCGCTGCTTCTGGTTTGACGATGGGCGAAATCCTGCTTGATCTCGCCAAAGGACGTGCCGATTTGCTTGAAAGCATGGGCAAAGAAGGCAGAAAACTGGCTGACTTTGGTGAAATGCTCCTCAGATGGCGCAACACCACCCAGCACAACAGCCTTGTTCTGCTCTTTGACCGCATTGTGGTTGACACTGGCTACGAGCCTTACATCCGTGATAAAAGCGACGAAGGTCAGGACCGTTGGGAAAACCTGCTCGAATTGCGCTCAGTTGTCTTGGAATATGAAGAAGAAGGTTTAGCCAACTTCCTGGAAAGCATGGCGCTGGTTTCTGACCAGGACACCCTGCCCGAAAATGTTGAAGCCCCAACCATGCTCACTCTGCACGCCGCCAAAGGACTTGAATTTGACCAGGTCTTTATTGTCGGTTTGGACGAAAACATCCTGCCTCACCGTCGTGCGGTGGATGATGATGAGGAACTGGCTGAAGAACGCCGCCTTTTATACGTCGGGATTACCCGTGCCAAATCCAAGTTGACCCTCAGCCGTGCGCGCCGTCGACGCAGCCCTTATGGGTCTTATGAAGAAACCTTGGCATCCCGATTTTTGGATGACATTCCTGAAGAGCATCTGACCGGCAGCCCCCGCGGACTTCCCAGCCGCTACAACTATCAACGATCTTCAGCTTACGGTCGAAGTTATGATGACGGATTGTTTAGTGACGGCGGATCATTTGGTCGTGGCTCGTCTTATGGCTCCGGCTATGGCTCCTCTTATGGTCGCGGATCTGGTTCGAGTGGCAAAAAGAGCGGATCAAGTGGCTCAAGATGGGAAAACCCTGCCTGGCTCCAACAAAAAAACATCGCCAAAGACCCACCCAAAACAAAATACAAAGCCGGCCAACAGGTTAAGCACCCGACCTACGGTCGTGGCGTGATCAAAAGCTGCAAAATAGAATTTGGTGATGAGACGGTGGAAGTCTACTTTGAAGGCTATGGCCTCAAAGCCCTCGTCGCCTCAATGGCAAAGTTGGAAGTGTTATCGTAAATTAACTCATTACCTGCACATCTTTTGCAAGGAGTCCTTTTTCCAACAATTGCCGGGTGTCACTGGTTTATTAATTACAGGTATGCCTTACCTTCCCCCAACAAAACAAAAATCGGAGCGTTAAATGAAAATTTATAAAGTTGGTGAAAAAAAATACAGATTACCTAATGTGTTAACGGATTTTCAGTTCCAAATGTACATACACTTGATAAATTGGAAATGGACTCATCTAACGCAAGAGCCCGGATTTTATAAAAACTTTCCTTATGATGCCTTGTTACCACATGAATTTATTTCGCAAGGCTATCCGCTATATCAACCAATAAAAGAACGATTCATGGAACATCAACAACGATTTCCCTTCAAATCTCACAAATTTCTTGGACATATGGCAAGTTCGCAGGCTGCGTGTGCTAATTTATTCTTGCCACTTCTAAAAGATCCACAGATAGCAGCCAAAGTTTTTGGCGCAGTAAAAACAGATCTCCAATCCATTGCGACGGATTACCTTGACAAAGGCTTTCGAATTGAATTTTGGGACGAACCGGACAATGTGCTTAATGATCACACAAACGTAAGCGGAACCGATGCGGATATCGCCATTGCGTACTATGACTACGAGAATAATTTAAACCTGTGGATGATTGAACACAAACTAACAGAGGTAGAGTTTACAACTTGCGGGGGCTACAAAAGTCGTGGTCGTACGCCTCTGCATAGCTGCGCACCTGCTTCAGCAATACTCGATGATAAGAATCTTTGTTATTATCACAGTAAGTGTAATTTTCGGTATTGGGATATTACACTACATGAAACCTCACCTTTTAATGCTGACCTGATCAGAAAATATGAAGAATGCCCCTTCAAAGGGGGCATGAATCAACTTTGGAGAAATTTACTTCTTGCTACAAAACTTGAAACATCGACTTCACCCAAGTGGCCTTACAAGAAAGTATACTTTTCCGTGATACAACATCCTCGAAATAAGGCATTACAACCCTCTATTGACGAATTTCGAAAATTGATTGAATACAACGACAGATTCTTCGCATTTTCAACAGATAAATTGATAAAGCGCGCTATAGAGATAAATGAGCCGGTTTTAGCTGAATGGGTCCGCTGGTATCAAGAACTCTACTATTTTTAAAAACAATTCAGAATAATGCCCTAAGTTGGTTTTACACGCCTGTTGAATTGTGTTACACGCACGCCGAGTAAGGCCAGAAAATGCGACTTATTTCCTGGCCTGTCGTGCCAGGTAAATGGCAATTGAGCCAGCCACGGCGGCATTGAGCGAATCAATTTTGCCGTACTGTGGAAGGCGCATAATTTCGTCGCATTTCTTGCGCACCAAATCCCGCAAACCAGAGCCCTCATTACCCACCACAATCGCGATGCCACCCTTAAGATTCAGCTGATCCGGCGTTTGTGAACGTTCGTCTTCATCCAATCCGTAAACCCAAAGGTCCATGTCCTTCAACCGGTCAATCGCTTGCGCTAGGTTGAACTGCGCCACCATTACATGCTCAGACGCACCGGATGATGAAGCCACAACGCTTGGGGTTATCAGAGCCGCCTTGGCACTGGGGATAATCACACCATGAACACCCATAATCTCGGCCGTGCGCAAGAGCGTGCCCAGGTTCTGTGGGTCTTGAATAGTATCTAAAAGCAGGAAAAATGGAGGCTCATCCTGCGCCTGACTGTGCTTAATCAAATCGTCCAGTGGGCGATAGGGGTATTCGCTGACTTCAATCGCGACGCCTTGGTTATTGCGTTCGATTTTGTCCAGCTCAAAACGCTGCACTTCATGCACGGGAATCCGACGCGCCTTGGCCATCTCCAAAATTTCCGGCAAATGGCCTTCCATACGCACGGAGCGCATCACAAACAAGCGAAAAGCGTGCCTTCGACCAGCACGCAAAACTTCAAAGACCGGGTTTCGGCCACTAATCCATTCTTTCATTTCGTCCGCCCTCAGCTAAACACTATTCCCAGGACCAGGTCGTGCCGTCTTTGCTGTCTTCCAAAATGACACCCAGGTCTTTCAAACCATCGCGCAACTTATCCGACAGTGCCCAGTTCTTTTCAGCGCGCAAATCGCGGCGCAGACTAACCAAAAGGTCAATAAAGGCATCCGCGTCCCCGCCGGCTGCTTTTTGCTCTTCCAAGGTCAACCCGAGAACACCGGTCAGCTCAGCAAAAACCGCCTGCGCGCCTTCCAGGTCCGCATCGGTTGCGCCTTCGGTGCGGGCTTGGTTAATTGACTTGACGAGTTCATACAACGATGCCAAAGCACCCGAGGTATTGAAGTCATCGTCCATTTTCTCTTTGAAATCAGCTTTCACTTTCTGAGCTTCAGTGTTCAAAGATTCCAAAGCAGCTGCTTCTAAACCTTTCGCGCCTGGCAAGGCTGTTTTTTTGGCTCCCAGCAAACGCTGGTAAGCCTGTTCGGTCTGCTCAATAACCTCTTGGCTGTAAATCAAGGGGCCGCGATAAGAACCGTTCAACACCCACAAGCGCATCACATCCGCAGGGTGTTCCGCCAAAAAGGCATCCACGGTAATCATATTACCCAAGGATTTCGACATTTTCTCAGATTTCAAGCTCAACATGCCGTTATGCATCCAGATTTTGGCAAATTCTTTACCTGTCACGGCTTCGGTCTGCGCAATTTCGTTCTCATGGTGTGGGAAGATCAGGTCATTGCCACCACCATGGATGTCAATTTGTTCACCCAGATGGGTCATATTCATCGCAGAGCACTCAATATGCCATCCCGGACGTCCCTGACCCCAGGGGCTATCCCAAGCCGGTTCGCCAGGTTTGGCGCCCTTCCAGAGGGCAAAGTCCATCGGATGGTCCTTGCGTTCGTCCACCTGGATGCGCGCGCCGGCGTTCATATTGGCCAACTTGCGACCACTCAACTTGCCGTAGTCGTCCTTGGCTTCCACGCGATAGTAAACATCACCATTGGCAGGATAGGCATAGTCTTTTTCAATCAACTTCTCGATCATGTCAATGATTTGGGGCATATCCTCTGTGGCGCGGGGGTTCTTGGTGGCTGGCAAAATATTCAGCTCGGCCAAATTGCGCTTGTACTCATTGATGTAATGCTCCGCGAGCTCATAAGGATCCTCGCCTTTTTCATTGGCTTTGGCAATAATTTTGTCATCCACATCGGTGAAGTTCATCACAAAATCGACATCATAGCCGGAATAAGCCAAATACCGTCGCACAATATCAAACACCAGCGCGGACATGGCGTGGCCAAGATGCGCTTCGGCATAAACGGTAGGGCCACAGACATAAAAACGCACCTTGCCGGGTTCAATCGGCTCAAAATCAAGCTTTGTTCGGCTTAAGGTGTTGTAAATTTTCAATGTCATACGAGGCTCCTAATCCATTTCAGGTTTGGCAAAAATCATTCTGCCGGCTGAAGTTTGTAAAATCTTGGTCACATGAACGTAGAGTTCCTTGTTCATGTAATCTTCACCATTTTCGACGACCACCATCGTGCCATCGTCCAGGTAACCGACCCCCTGATTGTACTCTTTGCCTTCCTGGATAATCTTAATATTAAAGCTCTCTCCAGGCAGAAGAACAACCTTGACTGCGTTTGCCAAGTCATTGATGTTGAGCACTTTTACGCCCTGCAACTCGGCAACCCGGTTGAGATTGAAGTCATTGGTCAGGATGGGACATTTCATTTGGCGCGCCAGGATCACCAGGCGGTCATCTACTTCGCGCACGCCCTCGACATCCAGATCAGTGATTGTCAGAGGTATGGTTTTGGTGTCTTGCAATTCCGCCAGGGTTTCAAGCCCACGGCGACCACGTTGGCGTCGCAGACTGTCAGAAGAATCAGAAACAAACTGGAGCTCATTGAGCACGAATCGCGGAATAACCAAGTCACCGCCCAAAAAACCTGTACTGGCAATATCCACAATGCGACCATCAATAATTGCGCTGGTATCTACCAAAATCTTGCGGGCACCTTCACCCCCTCCAGCCTTCCCTCGCAATCCGCCTTTATCAACGCCACCCCTAAACACCGCAAAAATATCATCCTGCCGTGAACTCAAAAGGATGGCGAACAGATAGCCGAATAAAACGACCGCGACAAACGGCAAGATCGAGCCGAACGGTTTGGGTAGCAAGGAAAGCGGATAGGCAGTGATAGCGGCAGCTACAAATCCAAGGAGAACGCCAACTAAACCACCCACCAAAGATTGCGGGCTGGATTTATTAAAAGATTTTTTTAGGGCTTCAATTGGTTTAATCGTAATATACGGCGTGATGATGAAACCAATCACCATAAACACCGCCGCGAAAATGACAACGATCAATCCATGATCTGGATCCAGGGTAGGAAAGTGTCTGTCGATGTATCTAAATAAAGGTTGGCCAGAAAGAGCGCCAATAACGGCAAAGACGACTGCGCCAATAATACGTGACAATAAAACGCTGCTCATAATATTGAACCTCCTTGTTAATGAACTAAATGATTTTTTGATGATTAATAGACGTTTATATAATAACACCGGGAAATTTTTTATACAACGCCTGTAGAAAGATTCTATCTTCTTTTATAGAATAATGACACTTTCTTACAACAATTACTTTTACCCCGTTTTGTTTATACGCTCCTCCAGCCTACTTCTGATCCACCGTCTTGGGCTTGGCTGACTTTTTTGTTTTGCGACAATTTACCGATGGTTTGCGCTCAGGGAAACGGGAAGTCGCATGGCTTTTTGAAGCCAACAATGTTTGCACATGCGCCAACGCTTGTGGATCATAAACAAAAGCTTTACAGACGTCACATACCCACACTGGAAAATTAGGAAAGGTTACCGGTTTACCCATATGCAAGCTGACTAAGCTTTTGGATTGTCGCGAAATCCTACCAACATAACAGTTGGGACAAATTTCGGGATTTTTAGAATATGACGTTTCCATTGGCTCCATTATAAGCTGAGTCTCTGCATTTTAGGGCAATGACCCAGTATATTGGCTTAGCTCAATACCCGACCTTTGTTGGGCACTTTTCTGAAGCAAATCCGGTCCACTAAGAAGCCTGATTTCTCGCAAGGGCCAATAGATGAACACGGCTTTACCAACCACCCAATCCATATCCACAAAACCCCAGCTATGTGAATCATCAGATTGATTACGATTGTCCCCCAAAACAAAAAGTTTGTTCGCTGGCACGGTTTCGCTTAAAGTATACTGTGGCATTTCCTTGATATAAGGTTCGGTTAAAGGGGTACCATTTACACTCACCACACCACCACTGACCTCAACGGTATCTCCGGGTAAGCCGATGATTCGTTTAATATAATCCTGGCTTTCAACACCTGCATGGTGAAAGACGATAATATCACCACGTTTGGCTGAGCCCCATTTGTAAGCAAGTTTATTGACCACTAGGAGATAGCCTTGTTTCAAGGTGGGTTGCATGCTGACATTAAAAACCTTCACGCGTGAAGTCACCGTGTTTAGAATCAAAAAGATTAGAACCGCCAGGATGATTGTTTGGATTAGGTCTTTCCAGAAATCGTCCTTTTTCTTTGGATTTGCTTGGTTAGCCTCCGCCCTACCGGTTTCATCAACGGTTTCAAGAACTTCAGCTTTTCCTTCCGATTCAACAACATCCATATTCAATGAATCTATTTCTTTTTTCGTTTCGTTTTCTTCAGTCACGTAATATTCCAATCCAATAATGCTTTTTCTGTTAACAACAAGCGGCAATTATACTTCAAAGGGCTAAGCCTTTTTCTTGCGATAAGCACCACGTTCTTTGGATTTACCTTTGCCTGGTCGTTCGGCAAGTTCAACCCTTTCGCGCGCCTTTAAAACCAAGTGAATCGGTGTTCCAAGGAATGGATAAACCTCTCGAATTTGGTTCTCAAGAAAGCGCAGGTAGGTAAAATGCCCCAGTTTGGGGTCGTTGCAATAGAGCATAAAGGTCGGTGGTTCGCTGCGCACCTGGGTGCCATAAAAGATGTGGAAGGGTTTACCAGTACCACTTGGCGCTTGGTGTTTATCTTGTGCCTCAACCAGTATTTTGTTCAGTTGTGAGGTGCTCATCTTGAACAGACGCTCGGTTTGTACTTCCTTCACCAACGGTAAAATTTGATGAACCCGCTGGCCGGTTTCGGCAGAGATGAACACAACCGGGACATAAGGCAAAAAATTCAGCTCCTGTCGAATACGTTTTTCGAACTCTATTGCCGTATAGGTATCTTTCTCAATTAAATCCCACTTGTTTACTGCCAGGATAACGCTTTTCCAGGCGTCTTTGATAAAGCCAGCAATATGGGTATCTTGCGCGGTAATGCCACTAACCGCATCAATCACCAGAATGGCAATGTCGCAACGTTCAATGGCTTGCATTGCGCGCAATACAGAGTATTTTTCAACGCCAGGTTCAATGGAACCACGCTTGCGGATTCCTGCGGTGTCAATCAGGGTATATTCCTGGCCCTCATGCACAAACTTTGTATCGATGGTGTCACGCGTGGTGCCAGGAATGTTGCTGACAATTGACCGTTCTTGACCAACAATTTTGTTCATCAAACTGCTTTTGCCGGCATTTGGTTTGCCAACAATCGCTACTTTGATGGACTCATCAACGGTATCGTCATCAATCGCCTGCGGGAAATGTGCCACAACCGCGTCCAACAAGTCACCGGTGCCAGTGCCATGAATAGCGGAAATAGCAAAAGGTTCGCCTAGACCCAGTGAATAAAAGTCCATTGAGCCCAGCCAAGCGGATTTGCTTTCAGCTTTGTTCGCCACCAGCAAAATGGGGGTTTCATCTTTGCCCTCGACCGTTGTTTGCCGGCGTCGCAAAATATCCACCAATTCTTGGTCGGCTTGGGTCACGCCTTGTTGCGCGTCTACCAACAGCAAGATAACATCCGCTTCAGACATAGCAAGCTCGGCTTGCTCACGAATGTCACGGATAAAGGCTTTTGAGCCAACCGAAAGTGGTTCTTGGGTACGCTGTTTTGAAGGGTCAATACCACCAGTATCCACCACAAAAAAGTCATAGCCAGCCCAATGGCCTTCTGCCAATAGGCGATCCCGGGTCGTGCCGGGGACATCATCCACAATCGCCAATCTTTCGCCAATAAGGCGATTGAACAGCGTGCTTTTTCCAACGTTAGGTCTACCAACGAGTACAATAA
>CAZUZM010000019.1:15717-21782 GCA_964624615.1 uncultured Anaerolineaceae bacterium | reverse complement strand
GTCAACACCTGTCCAGAAAATGTTTATTATGACGCTGGCAAAATTACCCAATAGGTCATGTCTGGAAGTATTCAAAACGGGAAGGTCTTATTTAGTTAAATCAGCGATAAGAACCTGATAGGCGAGTAACCCCGGCATGCCACCGGTTTTCATCTCTTCATCAATTTTTAGGAGTCTGTCATGGGTATCCAAAAGCTGTGCCATCGTAAAGCGACTGGCCTGTTGGTAAAGCTTCTTGGCAATGAATTGCCTCACTTTAAGCTCGTTTTGCACGGTGTCCACCCGACCGCCCTCATCGATTACCTCACGTGCCTGGATGAGCAAACGGAACTGACGATGAATCATGCCGGTCAGCTCCATCACATCGGCTTTATCAGTCAAGAGCAAAAACTGTTCCATCGCCTTTTTACCATTGCGCTCGCCAAGGGCATCCACCATGGTGAAAATATCGCCTTCCTGATCCTGGGCAGTCAGCAAAACGACATCGCTGGCGCTGATACTTCCGCCCTCGCCGACATATGCGATCAGTTTATCCAGTTCGTGCCCGGCCCGCAGGGTGTCGTTGCCAACATATTCGCCCAACATGACCGACGCACTATTCTCAATGTCGCCGCCTTTTTCCTTGCATTGACGTCGAATCCATACAGGCATGTCTTTCTGGTCAGGCAAAGAACAGTCCACAACAATGCCGCGATCAGGGTTCTCGCTGACCCAATCCAGCAGCCAGTTATAACTTTTACTGTTTTCCCAAAAGACGTTGCCGGCTCTTTTGATAATTTGGTCATCAACAAGCAAAACAAGCGCAGTCGATTCGGGTAAATCATCCATCAAGCTGAGCACGCGCTCTTTATTGTCTTTGGTCTGCTTGGCGAGAAAGGTCCGTGCATTTTCAACGATCACCAAACGGCGAGGCGCAAGAAAAGGCACCGCCATGGCATCCGCCACCAGCGCATTCAAGTTCAATGAATCTCCTTCCAGGAGGCTGGTGTTTAGATCAGCCGTATCCGGGTCACCCAAGCCTGCCTTAAAGCGGGCAATATGCTCGCGAAAACGCGCGCTGTCATCCCCTCTCAAAAGGTAAAGGCTTGGTGTTGCAGCCACTGGCTATGCCTCGGTGTCGACTTTGTGAACCGAGCCCTGGCACACCTTTTGGCTAAAAATACCCGTGACTTTGGTCTTGCCAATATCACTGCTGGTGGTCACATACTTTTGGACCATCGGACCAACCGGCTTAGAAAGGAAGAATGCCGGCACAGCTGCACCGAGGGCGATGAGATAGTGATACCACTTGGTTTTCTTCTCGGCTGCTGTGGCAATCGCTAAAACGCCGCCGGCTACTGCGCTGGCAATCGCACCGGAAACGGCAATGTTAGTGCCACAATTGGGATGAACCGCCAATTCCACCTCGCCATCCTGCAAACGCTTGCGGGCTTCCAGGGTAGCATCGGTCATTAGTTCGGTCGGGATATCGGCAACCATGAAGAACCCTTTAGGGTTTGAAATACCAGCCATGCGTAACCCCGGATAGCGCTTTGAAAGCACTTGCATGGTGGCGTGCTCCAAGGCATGGTTGCGTCGAAGCCGACGGGTAAATGGGATATAGTCTAATAAGTTCTTTTTCATGATGTCCAACTCCTAAAAAGTTAATCCTAGGTCTTAGCATTAACGTTGTCGTTCTATCTATCAACCTGATTCTACCAAGGTATGCTTGTTTTTAGGCACTAAAGCCTATTGCATTTGTCTAAAAACCAAGTTGATTTATTATTTCTCCTCATCAACGAATGCCAATCGGAGGGCATCGCGCAAGGAGCGGGCTTCTAAAATCTCGATGTTCTCTGGCCAGGGTTCACCTTTGCGGGCTCGTCTAGGCACAATAGCCCGCTTGAAGCCCAGTTTAGCGGCTTCTTTTAAGCGCGCGGGCATCTGACCCACCATGCGCAACTCGCCTGATAAGCCAATTTCGCCTATCAAAACCGTATCAGCACGCGTGGGAATGTCCTTCATAGAAGATGCCATAGCGGTGGCGACAGCCAGGTCAGCGGCAGGTTCTTCGAGCTTCAAGCCGCTCACCACGTTGGTAATCACATCCTGATTGCCCAAATTGAGCCCCACCCGACGGGTAAGCACCGCCACGATAATCAGTAAACGGTTAAAGTTGATGCCATTCGCCGTTCGGCGTGGGTTGCCAAAGTTGGTAGGCGTGGTCAGTCCCTGCACCTCAACCAAAAGTGGTCGGGTGCCTTCCATGGTCACTGCCACGGCCGATCCCGGCGCATTGACCATGCGCTCCGCCAAAAAAACTTCACTGGGGTTACGCACTTCAACCATGCCGCCTTCTTGCATCTCAAAAACACCGACTTCACTGGTCGCACCAAAGCGGTTTTTGACCGAGCGCAACAGACGGTAGCTTTGAAAATGTTCACCCTCCAGATACAAAACCGTATCCACAATGTGCTCCAAAACGCGTGGGCCGGCAATCGCGCCTTCTTTGGTCACATGACCAATAATAAAGACGGTTAAACCAGTGGATTTGGCGAGTTCGCGCAGCTGGCTGGCGCTTTCACGCACCTGGGAAATGGATCCAGCTGCTGATTCCATGTTGGGCAGGGTCATGGTTTGAATCGAGTCGATAATCACCATGGCAGGCTTTTGCTCAGCGATATGGTTCATAATGCTACCCAGGTTGGTTTCAGTCACCAAGAGGAGTTTTTTGGGTAAAACGGGTGAACCATCGTCCTTTTTAGTGGCAATACGGTCAGCACGCATTTTGATTTGGCGCTCTGACTCTTCACCAGAGACGTATAAGACAATGTCATCCTTGGAGAGTTCCATCGCCATTTGCAGAATGAGGGTGCTCTTCCCGATGCCCGGGTCGCCACCAATCAGCACCACAGAACCCGGCACAATGCCACCGCCCAAAACGCGGGCAAACTCTTCCATTTGCAATGGCACACGGTCTTCTTGTGCGCCTAAAATGTCCGCGATGGGCTTCGCCTTTGAGCTGCCCACTAAGCCGCGGCTAAAGCTTTTTGACGTGGTGGAGGGCTCAGCCTCCACCAATTCTTCAATCATACTATCCCAGCTCTCACAACTTGGGCAGCGCCCAAAGAGACGAGAAGCGGTTTTGCCACATTCCTGACAGACGTAACGGGTGTAGCTTTTTGCCATGGTTAAGCGCCTGCCGGCTCAGGTTCTGGTTCGGTTTCTGTTATTTCGTCCAGAAGGCCTTTGCGGTCTTCTTTCTTCAGCACGATTTTTTTCTGATCGTCGCTTTTTTCTAGTTCCGCGATGATATGGTCACCGGCTTTAAAGTTTCCTGCCAAAAGTGCATCAGAGAGTTGTTCTTCAATCATCTGTTGCACCACACGACGGACCGGCCGGGCACCCATTTCGGGGTCGTAACCCTGGTCAGCCATATAGTCAAAGGCTTCGTCGGTGGCAGAGATGGTTAAGTCTTGTTCGATGAGCATATCCTGCACCTTCTCAAGTTCCAGTTCGACAATCTTGCGAATGTCAGCGCGGTTGAGCGCACGGAAAACGATGACCGTATCCATACGATTGATGAACTCAGGCCGGAATTTGCGTTTGAGCGCGTCCATCAGTTTCTTTTGCATATCGTCATAAGCCAGACGTTCTTCAAGCACCTCATCCAACTCGAGCATAAAGCCCAGACTGGACTGTTGTTTGATCATCTCAGCGCCGACATTCGTGGTCATGATGATGATCGCGTTCTTGAAGTCCACCTTTTGACCCTTGGCGTCGGTCAGATGACCTTCTTCCATAATTTGCAGAAGCATGTTCAAGGCTTCGGGATGTGCTTTTTCAACCTCATCAAAGACCACAATCGAGTAAGGACGGCGGCGGATGGCTTCAGTTAGCTGGCCGGCTTCATCATAGCCAATATAACCAGGAGGGGCACCCACCAAGCGGCTCATGCTGTGGCGTTCCATAAATTCACTCATATCGATTTGAATGAGCGACTCCTCATTGCCAAACAGCAGTCGTGCTAAGTCTTTGGTAAGTTCTGTCTTGCCAACGCCGGTAGGACCCAGGAACATAAAGGAACCAACCGGTCGCCGTGGGTTTTTAAGCCCTGCTCTGGCGCGGCGCACCGCTTTGGCGATGGCACTGATGGCTTCTTCCTGGCCAATGATGGCTTCGGAGAGGGACTCTTCCATGTGCAAAAGGCGTTCGCTTTCTTCTTCAGCCAGTTGCGTTAGGGGGATGCCCGTCCACATCGAGATAACTTCGGCAACATCTTCAGCACTGACGGTCGGCGCGTTTTTGCGATCCCAACCGGTTTGCAGGTGTTTGAGGCTCTCTTCGAGTTCCTCTTGACGTTTGAGTAATGCCTGAATAGTGTCATTATCTTCAACCGCCTCTGCCTCTTTGAGCTCTGCACGCACTTTGCGCAGTTGGCTCATCAGTTCCTTGCTGTTTACCGCGGTCTCGCTTTTGTACATACGCACACGCGATGCGGCTTCATCAATCAGGTCAATGGCCTTGTCGGGCAAGAAACGTTCGCTGACATAGCGCGTGCTTAGTTTTGCAGCAGCCTCGATGGCTTCGTCGCTGATATTCAGACGATGGTGGTCTTCATATTTTTCCCGCAGCCCATAAAGGATTTCGATGGTTTCATCCACACTGGGTTGTTCCACCACTATGGTTTGGAAACGGCGCTCAAGGGCGGCGTCAGATTCAATGCTCTTGCGGTATTCATTAAGCGTCGTGGCGCCGATAACCTGCAACTCACCCCGCGAAAGCGCGGGTTTGAGGATGTTGGCAGCGTCCACTTGCGAACCTGCGGCACCTGCACCAACCAGCATATGCAGTTCATCAATAAAGACGATGGCACCACTGGCTTTGAGCTCATCAATAACCCGCTTGAGTCGTTCTTCAAACTGACCCCGATACATGGTGCCGGCTACAAGTGAACCCACATCCAGTTGCATCACGCGCTTGTCAAGCAAAATTGCCGGCACGTCGCCAGCCAAAATGCGCTGTGCCAAGCCTTCCACAATAGCCGTTTTGCCAACACCAGGTTCGCCAATGAGGGCCGGGTTGTTTTTAGTTCTGCGCGCCAGAATTTGGATGACGCGCTCAATTTCCTTTTCGCGTCCAATCACCGGGTCAAGCTTGTCGGCTTCAGCCAAAGCGGTGAGGTTGGTAGCCAACTGGTCTACGAGAGGTGTTTTACTATCGTCTTTCTCAACACGGGAACGGCGTGATAGACGTGGTCCACCGGCAACGGCATCCGCTTCAGGTTCTTGCTTTTGTGGCGCCATGCTCAGGTTTTCTTCCATCTCGTCTTTAGCGTCCTTGATGACGCGTTGGGTTTGACGCTTAATTTGCTCGGGTGTCACACCCAGGCTCAAAAGCACTTGCATGCCACTGCCAGCTTCATTTTGGGCAAGGGCAAGGAGCAAGTGTTCTGTCCCAACCGCTTTTGCCTTGCCTTCTTTGGCAAATTCAAGCGCTTCTTCGAGCAGTTTTTTAGTTTCATCCGCCAAGCTATAGTTTTTCACTTCTTTTTGTGGCGGTTGTTGTTCTTCTTCAATCACTTTACGGATTGAGTCTTCGTTAATGCCGAGGTCTGTTAGAACCCGGTTGGCGATTGTGCCTTTTTCAATCATCAAGCCCAGTAAGAGATGGTCGATGCCGATCAACTGGGATTTATATCGTTCAGCTTCCAATTGTGCCAGGCTGAGCACCCTTTTTGCTTTTTGAGTAAATCGATTAATGACAGCCAAGGTAGTCCTCCTGATAGAGTATAGTGCCAACTGCGCAATCCAAATTTGAAGTCAGCGATGTGAAATCAATGGGGAAATAAACAGACGCAATCAGCCTTTGCATATTGTACCAAAGCCGAGGCAAGCTATGAATAGCCACAGTTGTTTTATGATGAAAGGTTAATATTCTTTTGTCCTTTTCTGTTGACATGTATTGACATTGATTTTGCAGTTTCTTTGAGGCTGGTCGTTTTTTTCTTGACAATTTTTTTATACTCATTGATAATTATTTTAGAAGCAGGTCATGTGAGGAGGGTAGCACATGGAACGCTTTCG
>CAZUZM010000019.1:14376-15617 GCA_964624615.1 uncultured Anaerolineaceae bacterium | reverse complement strand
TGCCACCTATTCATGGATTGCTAGAAAATATCGGGTTTACATCAGAAGGACAACTGATTTAAGCCAGTTTTTGCTGGATCGATTTGTTCAGGACGTCATGGCCGATAATTACACGGTTGATAAAATTCTTGAAGGCTATGGTCAGTACGTCCTGGTGAACACCATCGTTGGGGGAAGGATTGATTACAATGTGACCGAATCTTCCCTTAGCAGCAAAGACCTCAAAACGTTTGGGATGGATGTAGAAGTCGCAGCCAATTTTGTGTTTGCTGGTGGACAGGTCAATGTCAGCTATGAATCCAGTAACCTTAGTGAACACTTTAATAAGAATAAAAGAGAAACATTCCATGTCGCCGGAGGCTCTGGGCTTAGGGATAGTCAGATTGGGAACGATGCTTTGTTTAACACCTGGATGGCAAGCCTTGATTCCGAAGGCGCTTTAGTCGAGTTCCCTGAAAACGAAAGGGTGATGGTTCCAATTTGGGAAATTGTTCGAATGATTGGCAACGATCGTGCCAATCAACGCGCCCAGGAAATTGAGAACGTGGTGAAAGCCCGCGCTGAGGCAATCAAAGGCTCCCTGCCAAAAAACACCCATATGCAACCGAGGTATGTTACCAAGATGGGTTTAGGCTTGAGCTCATCAAGACAAACAGCCCGCGAAGAGGCCGCTATTGGCAATCGAACCGTGCTCGAACCTCATCTCTGTGAACAAACCGGTGGCGAAAAATACCAATATCTGGGCATTGAGTTTGGCGGACCAGATAGTTATTGGGGAGCCATCACAGACTTATTAATCAGCTATGAACATAAGGGAGATTGGGTTAGTTTTGTCCACAACGGACAACAGAACGACTACTTTTTGGTAAAGAACCGTACAGAAGAGGATTCGCCAAGCTATCACACAGATTGGGCGGACTTAAATAAAGGTGCCGGTGGAGATACGCTTTACCTCTATGCCTCCTATGAAAACACAGACAGGAAAGCCCCCATCTACGACGTCATGGTGTACGATTCCTCGATAAGAACGAACAGCAGTGACAAGACCTTGAATTTCAATAACGTCAAAGAATATGCTAAGAATGAAGGCTGGGAAATCGTATATTGTTCAGCAAGCGATGTACCCTGCGACCTCAATGAAGGTGCCGGCGGTCACTTTTTGTTCTTACTGGTCAAAAAAGATTTCTTCGTAATGCACCGATCGGGCAGAATTGGGGACAACATGGCCATGGTCAAGTAAA
>CAZUZM010000019.1:0-14276 GCA_964624615.1 uncultured Anaerolineaceae bacterium | reverse complement strand
TCAAAAACGACCAGCAAGGCTTCGGCATGACCCGGATGATTTTGATAGGTGGGGTTATCGTTTTCACCACCGGTATAGCCACAATCGGTATCCATCACGCCTGGTTGTTGTCTAAAAAGTTCTTCCATTCCCCAAAAGCACCCTCCAGCGAGGACAATTTCATCAATATGTGTATTTTGCATGGCATCCTCCATAAAAAACTCTCACGGTTTAAAGTCCTTTTTAAGTGAGTGACGCAGGACATCCTCACCTTCTTTCAAACACTGCTCATTAAGCACTTCGAAGCCGGGATTCTCTATGGTGTATTGGAAGATATCTCCCATTTGGTAGGACTTAAAAACAATATCGTCAGAACCGATTGGCCTCAAAATGGTTACGCTAAACTTGATTCCTTCGATGGTTTCATCTTGCGTTGTGGCAATGAGCGAATCAGGCATGCCATGGCCATTATTGAGGTAGATTTGGCATTCTGCATACTTTTTGGATTGAAGATTGGGAAAAACAGGGTCAGAAGTGCTGTGCCAAAGCTCGCTTGGATAAGTGAACCATACATCATCTTGCATTTGGGTAGAAACCAGCTGTAAATCCGGAACCAGTGTAGGCACTGGTGTGTCGGTTGGTATGACAACTTGGGTTTCAGTTGATGTCGCGCGAGGTGCCTCCGTGGGATTTTCCACACCACCAGGCAGTTTTTGTGTAGATTGAGGGATTTCGGTTCCTGAGGGCGGTACTTGTAGCAACTCACAAGCCGTACTCAATAAAAGCAAACCCATTACCAACAAGAAAAATAAAGTCCTATGCCTCATAAACGCTTCCTTTTCTGCAGTTAACAGAGCATGAATTGTATTAGCCGTTTTGATTATAGGCTAAATTAATGAGCTTAACGATTTCTGGTGTTATGTCTTCTTCAGACTGGATGCCAATCTTATGGCTACACTGACCCGGTGGGTTGCTCGGATTGAGTAAAAGCGATTCGGGCGGGTCAGTAAAGCGCAAACCGAGGTCAATGCGTGTTTTTGTGCTGGCCTGTAGCACAGCAAACTGGCGTCGACGAACAAAAGGCGTATAGCCTCCACGTCCCTCTGCGTGAACGTCATCACCCTGGCTTTCAATAACCTTACGTAAGGCATCAAAGAGCGGTCTTAGGGCGGCTTTTGAGCCTTCATACTGCGAGTCGATATAGCCTTCCACGCTGGGACGCACCCATCCGGCAGCGCGCGCAGCAGCATCAGCAATCGCCCACTGACTGTTTTGCAAAACGCCATGCTCGCTTTTGAGCCAGTTGCGCACCGCCTTTTGGTCAAGCTGGTCGACGCCGCTTTTTTGGACAAGCGCTACCCACTCGTCAAGGCTCTTGCCAGTGCGGTCTTTCATGCTATCCGTCACCGCAGACATCATTTTTCCGGGGCTGTTTTTAGGTTTCATTTCTTATCCAATCTCACTTTACTTTTAGCGCGTAAAACCCACCTAATCCTTTTTGAAATACTTTTCTGCAGACAGGCGCAAAATATCATCCACCTGAGTAATACATTCATCAGCAATTGGAGAGGCAACAGAATCTTCAATCGAGATGTAAATGTCTCCACTGTAATAGCCATACAAGATCGTTTCTGAAGGATTATCTACGGGATACCAGCGTTTGGTCTCAAAGGTCATGTTGCCAAATTGCTTCTGACCGATCTCTGGTTGAAACCGTCGAAAGTCCATGCCATGTGCGAATTGATATTTAATTTGACATGTTCTCATGGTTTTAGATACGAGATAATTATGACCGGGTTTTTTTTCTATTTCCCATAATTGTGGGTCAACAAACAAAGTAAATCCGCCACCAATATCAACCGGTTCCAAAGAGGATTCCTTAGCACTTCCTAACCCAAAATTATCCTTTTGCGATAACTCAATGACATCCCAAAACAGTTTCTGACATACATCCGCATCTTCACCCAGAAATACAGACATTTGCACGTCTCTGTCCCTGCCCACATTTAGCAACCAAGGACGACCCGCTCCAGACCACGTTGTTACAGAGTACTTTTCACCAAGTAATTGTTTCTTGGAATCTTGTACTGTAATATCACCACCATCAGGTGTTCCAAAACTACTAATACGACACTTATTATCTTCGTTAAGTAATAAAGAAAAGCTTCCAGGTGTATAACTACTCTCTTCTAATTCCCACAAACTCTTGTCATAAGTCAAGTAGAAATACTCAAATGTATCTTTGGTATATGACCACACAGTAACAATAGGCGCTTTACCATAATCTGTTGACTCAGCGTCCTTGAAAATGATGTGCGATCTTCTATCAATTCGTCCCATAATCATGGTTGGAATAGATGTTATTGTAAACCCTTCTACCAGGTTGATTTGCCTGGCTTGAGATTGATCCAATTCTCCATACAAGTCATTAATTCGACCGCTATTTTCACCTAACTCGTTATATCTGACTTCCTGTGGCATTAAGGCTTGTGCTGGGTCTGTTGTCCAACTATAGCTTACAATCCGTCCATCGCCTCGTTCAAAACGGTACTCAACCGCCTTGTCTGTTGTCTTGTTGTTTTTATCTAAGACATCAAAAGCGCCAATACTTTTTGCGTTTGTTAATGCAATAGACATTGTTTTGTAAGCCTTCTTGGACTGGTCACTGATTTTGAATTTTCCAGATGCGCTGTCATCAAACCAGGTATACCAAAAAACAGACTTAACATCCGGATTAGACATGAGCGTGAAATAAGACTTAAGCATCATAACAGATTGAACTTCATTAGCTGACATTTGAAAACGAGAAGGCAATTGACCTATTTGATTCAAGTCATAACCTACTTCTGTAATCCAAATAGGATGACGCTTACCAAGCCTATTCTCTGCTTCATCGGCAAACCTACGAACATATTCCGCCATGTTTAGCTGAAATTCACGTCCCAGAACGAGTGTATTAATTTTTTTGTCAGGATCTTGACCTGGCCAATAAAGATGGAGAGCTATCGCATCACATAAGGCATAAATCTTAAAGTCGCCCATTCTTTGCAAAAAGGTAAAGGGGTCTAAACCCTGCTCTTTTCGATCGATGTTCGGCACGGAAGACATGATTACCACATCATTAGGGTCGGCAGCTTTAATTATTTTATATGCATTATGAAGCATTTCTACATATGTGGCAGCCTGAAAGCTTTTATCTTCGGGACGAACTTTCCACCACCAAGTACTGACCTCATTGCCGATTTCCCAGTAATCGATATAGTCGCCAAATCGGTATACGACCCTTTCAACATATTCATCCCATAAGGCAATGAACTCTTTTCGGTTGGAGTAAACCACTTTTTCCCCAGGACCATATGCCAAAATTCCGACAACTTCCAGATTATTTTCTCTGGCAGCGGTTAATGCCTTCTGCAGTTTACCGTCCCGGTAACCATAATTGAATTCATTGTTTCCAACGTGAATTTCTTGCCAAGGGATATCTTCTCTAACAAACTGCACGCCTAAGTCTGCCATCTCTTTGTAAGCTGTTTCAATGCTTTCTGTACGCATATGCGTATTAGAACCCATGCCAAAGATCTTTGACACACTTGATACAGATGGTTTAACAACTCTCTCTGGACGACCAATGCCTACCGCAGCAAAAGCATTTCGAACTTGGTTACAATCTGTAAACGTTACTATATTTTTAAATGCTAAGGCATTACACGATTCAATCATAGCGTTTCTGGCTTGGGCAAATGTAGCATTAGTGTTTAATTTACTCAGAGAATGAAAAACAACTTGTGCAGTTTTATCTATGCCAATACCTAAAACGTTGATTTTTTCTGAAATTGTTCCTGACCCTTGCCCACCTTCTGTCAATAAATAGAACGCATGGGAAATAATCGTGCTATTATGATGACCGTTTCCGTAACCATAGCCGCTCTCCCCTTTTTGTGGAACATAAAAAGCTCTGTTATGTTTAGGTTGGGCACGCTTGCTTTTCCCTCCACTCGGATCTTGGATGTCCCGAATCACATCATTGCTTGACCCCATAATCCATGGATCGCCGTCATAATCCATTACTGCAGCAAAGAAATCTGATAGAGCTTCATCTAAAGCGGATGATTCTGGATGATTAATGTTATTCTCTAGTTTAACAAAGTCGGACGTTACAATATGTTGAAATTCATGTGCCAACACATCAATAGGTCTTTCATTTGCTTCCTCATCAAACGCGATGATTCGCTGGTCTTTTCCGCTTGTTGAGTCAAACCGGGTTGTAAAGGGTCCAATGATTCCATTTTCTCCCTTTAATTTAAAGTTTACTCCGATTCTGACAAAGCTATCGATCTTATTAAATTTCTGATAATTGAACTTTGTTGAATAATAATCCTGGATTTTGTTGAGATATTCCTGCAGATGTTTTACTCTTTGGCGATCACCAAGATTGTTACCATTAAGGCTTCTCTGTTGCTCAAATGTTTCAACAACAAAATTATCTACAGGCTCTCTAACTTTAGAGCCAAAGTCCCGAATTTCAAAGTTAAACGTTTTTATATCCGTTGATGTACTGACCAATGACCCATCAGAGTCATTAATCAAAACGCTCCCAAAAAGATCCTCACCTGCCGCTTTAGCGTGCCATGCCAAGAAAGGCATACCTGTCTCGTTAATCATGCTTGGCGAAAAAATAACTAACTCAGGCTTAGAACTTTCAAGAACGTCGTAGCCTTTTTTTGAAAAAGCCTCCCTGGCTGCAATTAAATCCATTTTTGGGGTTGTACTTTTAAATAAGTTCGCCCGAGGCAAATAGTTCGAGTTAACCAAGCTCACCGCACCCGCTTCATTTAAACTTACTCGGATATTTGCCAAATATACAGGTACCCCATCATGCACTTGTTGGTAACTAAACACTTGAGACCCATCTTCATTTTGGAAGTTATCTTTGAGTACAAAAGAACTGTTAAAGTCATCGATTAGATATAACTTAGCGTTATCAGAAAAAAACTTAGAGATCGTTTGTTCCTCATTAAGACTAGAAGTTCCCCCAGCATCTGTTAACACCGAATGGACGACACCGTTTTCCACAAAAACTTCCGCATTACCCTCTGATTTTTGTGTGAGGTCTTCGGCTGCTGCTCTTTGGGAAACACTCATTTTACCGATTACTAAACCACCCTCAACCTCGTTATGGTTTTCATTAACAGTGTCCGTCTTTTTGGGCAAACAAGATACCAAAACAACCATCAGCGTTAACAACAAAACTATTCTTCTTAATAAGATTTTATGGAAAAATTGCATCTTCTGAAACATCTTGCCCTCCCAAGAACTGTTTTTGATCCGTTTATAGATTCTACCAGTTGAGACACTAAAATAAGACAAACCGGCTAGCTTTTAGCTAACCGGTTTACCACTAATTGAGCTATCGATTTAGAGTTGCTCGAGTTTGTCGACCAAACCAGCGATGACGTCGAAGCCACCTTGCCAGTGCGGTCTTTCATGCTATCCGTCACCGCAGACATCATTTTTCCGGGGCTGTTTTTACCGGTCATACTTCCTTCCATCTAATCCAAAGAAACTTTTTTATTCAGCTTTGAACTTTTTCTCCAAGGATAGTCTTAAGACTTCATCAGCCTGGGCAATGCACTCATCTGAAATGGGTGAGTCATCATACATATCTTCAGCCGAAAAATAAAGGGGACCACTGCTATAACTATAGATTAGGGTTTTTGATGGATTATCCAAACGAAACCAACGTGTAATATCAAAAAGGGTTTTTCCAACTTTTCGCGTTTCAGTTTCTTTATCAAAACTTTCGAATTCCAAATCGTGTATATATTGGTAATGGAGCTGGCAGGCTGGATGAGCTCTTGATACCAGGTACCAATAATCACCATTGCTTTCTGGATCCCAAATTTGAGAATCATAGGTAAGCCAGAAGTCTACATCCACGTCAAGGACCTTTAATGATGTCGGTTCACTAACTTGCTGGGATGAACTCTCTGGCTGTGACGGTTCATTCGATTTTTCATTGTTTGTGTTTTGGGCAGAGTCAGCCACTTGCTCACCACCTTGTTCGACAGCCTGAGACTTTAACGAAGCGATAAGGTCACAAGAAGAAAGGGCTAACATTGCGACCAGGACGACAATAATACTAAAGATAGTCTTTTTATTCATTTTTTCTCCACTATATGAACCTCGAAAGTAACGCTAATGACAAGTATATTTTACCATTTCTCTTATAAGGTATATGGAGTCAAAACAGGCTGCTTCGAGTAGAAGCAGCCTGTTGGTTATTGAATAGGGTTTTATCGATTTAGAGTTGCTCGAGTTTGTCGACCAAACCGGCGATGACGTCGAAGCCACCTTGCCAGACTTTTCTCAAAATTTCTGCTTTACTTAATCTGCTGTCATATTCCGCTAAATAGTTTCACAAATTTTATTCACGATCAAAAGCAAATGTCTATTATGTTTTACCGCAATACTCTCTTATGGTAGTATAATTCTCCCTAACACATAAGGCAGGATGCTCATGGAAAAAATATATTATCCGCGAATTGTTGACGAAGTGCTTGAGTCCTATCTCCAGGCATTTGGAGCTGTTGTTATTAAAGGCCCAAAGTGGTCAGGAAAAACAACTACCGCAGAAGAGCAAGCAAAAAGTATGCTTAAGCTCCAGGATCCAGATGTTTCTGAAAACTATTTGGCCCAAGCTGACTTTATGCCTTCTCGATTATTAGAAGGTGACACACCACGTTTAATTGATGAATGGCAAGTTGCTCCTGTCCTATGGGACGCAGTAAGAAGCCTCGTAGATCAAAGACAGAAGCCGGGCCAATTTATTCTCACTGGCTCTACTGTTGTTGACCGGAGCAAAATCATGCACTCCGGCACAGGACGCATTGCCCAAATTGCTATGTATACCATGAGCCTATTTGAGTATGGGGAATCCAATGGCACAGTCTCTTTAGCATCACTCTTTTCTAGTCACCCTTTTACGGGTGCTTCTAGTTCATTGAGCATTAATCAACTAGCTCATGCAATTTGTCGTGGCGGGTGGCCTGCCACGCTAAGGATGAGTGATTCTGCTAGTCTTCTTGTTGCTCAAAATTATGTCGACGGTATCGTTTTTGAAGACGCAGCACAATTAGACAAATCCATGCCTACGCCGGAACGAATTAGAGCCATCTTGAGGTCTTACGCCCGTAATATTTCGACCTTGGCATCCAATCGCGCTATTCTCGAAGACTTGTTGCCAAATGATAGTGGCATAAGCGAATCGACTTTATACCGATACATTTCCATTCTAAACGAACTTTTTGTAATACGTGATGTCCCAGCGTGGAATCCTTCTATTAGATCTGCAACAGCAATGCGCGCTAGCAACAAAAAAGGCTTCTCGGACCCTTCTCTAGCTGTCGCCGCCATAGGGCTTTCCCCTGATCAATTAATGGACGACTTAAATACCTTCGGGTTCTTTTTCGAGAGCCTATGCATTCGTGACTTAAGCATTTACAGCCAGAACAACAAAGGTCACATTTCTTACTATCGTGATAGGTACGGGCTGGAATGCGATATTGTCTTGCATTTGCGAGACGGTCGTTACGCACTTATCGAAGCTAAACTGGGCAACAAAAGAATTGATGAAGGTGCGGAACATCTGCTCAAACTCAAAAGTCTCATTCAACAAAAGAAGATGAAAACACCAAGCTTTTTGATGATTCTCACGGCTGGCCAATACGCTTATAAACGACCAGATGGGGTCTATGTGGTACCCATAGGCTGTCTGGCACCTTAATTAAAACAGGCTGCCCGATTGGACAGCCTGTTTTCTCATCTATGAGTTCTGTGCTTAGAGTTGCTCGAGTTTGTCGACCAAACCGGCGATGACGTCGAAGCCACCTTGCCAGAAGTCAGCAGTGGTGACATCCATGCCGGCTTCTGCCAGAAGGTCGATCGGAGCAATCGAGCCGCCCGCGGACAAGATGCGCATGTATTTGGGCTTGAAGCTCTCGCCTTCTTCCTGGTAGCGTTTATACAACGCGAAAACCAAAAGCTGGCCAAAGGCGTAAGCATAAACGTAGAAAGGTGTCGCATAAATGTGAGGGATGGAAACCCATTCGTACTTGAACTCATCCGAAACCTCAACCGCATCACCAAATTCTTCACGCAGGTTGTTCAAATAAGCTTCACTGAGTTCGTCCACAGAAGCGTCATTGGCAATCATCTCATGCGCTTCTTTTTCGAAGATGGCAAAGTAGATTTGGCGAATGATGGTCGCAAAAGCATCGTCCAGCTGTCCAAAAAGGATATCCTGGCGCACGCCTTCGTCGGTTTCGCGTTCGAGCAAGAGATCCGTCAGGGTCATTTCGCCAAAGGTTGAAGCGGTTTCAGCCAGGGGCAAACAAGCATGTTGGGTAAAGATACTGTGCTCATCGGCCATCAAGGAGTGGATGGCGTGACCAAGCTCATGTGCCATGGTGGAGACATCGCCGGCTTTGCCTTGATAGTTGAGCATCACCCAAGGTGTCAGGCTGGGTCCGAGCGTCGAGCAGAACGCACCACCCATCTTGCCCTTGCGCACTTCGCTGTCCACATGGTCTTCGTTGAAGACTTTACGTGCCAGCTCGCCAAACTTGGGATCAAAGCGGTCAAAAGCTTCAAAGGTCATTGCGGTGGCTTCGTCATAGCTATAGCGTTTATCTGATTCAGAAACTGGAGCGTAAACATCATAGCGGCGTAATTTTTCCATGCCGATCTTTTGGGCTTTGAGGCGGAAGAAGCGGTGGAAGATACCGATGTTCTTGCGCGCCACATCCATTAGGGTGTCAATCACTTCGTCGGGCAGGTCGTTGACGGTGTTGCGCACGGCAATCGGGCTTTTGAAACTGCGCATGTTGACATTTTCATTTTTCCAGTCGCGCACGATGTTTTGATAAATCTGGCCCAGAATAGAGGCGTCTTCACCATACACGCGATAAAGTTCTTGGTAGGCACGCGCGCGCAAGTCGGGATCAGCAGAACGCACATGGCTCATCAGTTCACCACGGGTCATTTCTTTTTCTTCGCCATCGATTTCGATTTTGAACATGTAGCGGTTGGTAATCGATTCATAGAGCATGCCAAGCGCGTTGGTGCCAGTTACGTTTTTAATGTTGACAATTTTTTCTTCAGATTCACTTAGCGTGTAAGGCTTGAAGTTGCGCATTTGCACCAGCCAATAGCGGTAGTCGCCGCTGGCATCCATCAAACGATTGGCATTGGCATCATCAAGCGCTTTCCACCACAAGCTAAAGAAGAGCGTGCGGTTTTCCATTTCAGCAGAAAACTGCTGAAAACGTGCCATAGCGATTTGGGCTTTTTGGTCTTGGGTATTTGCCGCAAAAGAAAGGCTGGCAAAACCATAAACGCGATAAGCCAAAGAGATGATATCCTCTTGCATCTTGATCAGTGCCAGGAATGTATCGGTTTCGATTTCAGGTTTTAGGCATTCGCGATGGGCTTCAAATTCGCTCACCTGTTTTTCAAGTTTGGCATAAGCGCCATTCATAGCAGGGTCTTCAAAGCTTTCAAACAATTCTTTGAGACTCCATGGGGATTGTGTGTACGTTTTTTCGGTCATATTTTCCTTCCTATTGCGGTTTTCTTAATCAAAAGTATACATCAGACTGCCCGATTTCGATAATACACTGATCACATTCAGAAGTTTGGTAGCTATTATTATCAATTTTCCTCATGTCGTCTGTTTTTACGAACCCTCGCAGGAGGTTTTCATGCATTATAATGTTTCAAACAACAGGTCCATAATGAATGTTTTTTGTGAGGTATCCATGTATAGTCAATTTAGAACCTTTATCATGAAAGTCCACATTTTTGTTGACATGCTTGTGGGCAAAATATTAGGCGGAAAGCCCTTAGGGAAACTAGCTGAGGAATGCCCTCACAAAATAAATATCCTCGAAAACATAGATGCCTTCCCTTACGCCCGGAAAAGCCATTTTCAACACTTCGACATCCCCTCCATTCACGCCAAACAGACCTTAAAAACTGCAGACATGAAAGTTTATCAAGACGCCTTGATCTTGACTTTTATTAAACAGAACATCAAGCCCGGTTCTAAAATCCTTGAAATCGGCGGTGGACGCTCACGCGTTATCCAACTTCTAAAAGACACTTATGAAATCTGGAATCTTGATAAATTGGAAGGCGCTGGATTTGGCCCCAAAAGACCTTATGATGCCCAAGGACATCGGCTCGTACAGGATTACCTAGGCGCTTTCAACCAGGAACTGGAAGACCACTCCTTTGACTTCATCTATAGCATCTCCACGATTGAGCATTTTCCACATGACGAAGAAACGATGACCCGTTGTATTGAGGACATGAATCGCTTATTAAAGCCAGGTGCTTGCGCTTTGCATTGTGTTGATGCTGTGATTAAAGAACACCACTTGGACGTTCATCCTATTCTCCAAAAAATACTTAATGAAAACCCCACTGCAAGAACGATTCTGGATTTTGAAACAATAACCAAAGATGAAGATTTATGGAAATTGCCTGTTTATACCTATTACACACGCTACTTCCACCTAATAAAAAAGAGAATGAAGCATTTTGGCCAGCCAATCACCATTAACATCTATTGGAAGAGTGACCAGTCGTAGCATTCGGGACCTTACGAACGTTTTCGATTAGAAAAACAAAACCGGCTGGTGTTTACCAAACCGGTTTTTTTGTTTGGCTTTAGACTAAAGCCGTTCTAAGCGCATCAAGAAGGGCGACGGGTTGGTGCAGGCAGACTGCTTAGTATGACAATCGCGATACCAAGCATGGTCAGAACAAACCCAAATGCGGGGGAAACCTGATAATTGATTTCTTGTAATACGTTGATTTTGGCATAGTAGGTATTTGACAAGACCAAACCGCCCACAAAAGCCGCTGCACTCAACAAACTAAGTACAACAAAAGGACCAGCATGGCAATTTGTACCTTGGCACTTGCGCAACAATGTCATACTAAGAACAAGGATCACCACTAATAAAACCGCACCCAAAACAATCGCAATGCCGCTATAGATTAAAGCACCGCCCTCAAGAAAACTAGCCTTAATCACTTCAATAGCAGAGTGCTGCGATACACCAGTTGTACTCGCGGTTTTGACCCAAGGCAGATACAATGCGCCAATGGCCAGCAAAGCGCCAATCATCACTGCAATCCATTTATTTGACTTTTCCATAATAGCCTCTCTTTTTAACCAATATTAGCCAAAAAAGTCCACGCTTTCCAGTAAGAACCGATACAACACGGTCGTTTTTACATTAGCTTTACAATTTGAAATAATGGTTATTAGAGAATCTGAACCCAAGGATTAAACATCCGTCGCGGGTTTTTATTACTGCACAAAAGCACTGTACTTATAGATTTTCCACTTAGGATGTCTCCATCTCTTCACGATACTTTTTGCGCAGTTCATCAATTTTGCGGTGAGATTGGCTGGCTTCGTCCCAATAGTGCCAGAGCATCCAGCCATTCGCCGGCCGGCCTAAAATCTCGCGCGCTAGGGAATGAATGGAGCCTCGTTGTGAACCCACCACCAAGGCGCCATCAGCTTGTACCGTCGCCCAAATCTGTTTCTCATCACCCAGGCTCAGCAAAGTCCCCGGCATGATATAACCTTGCTCAACCAGTGCACCAAAGGGAATGCGTTTACGCGCGCGCGGATTTGGCGTAACCAAGAACGGTGCGTCAAATTCAAATTGCACATTTTTAGCTAATCGTTCGCGGGCATAATGCACATACTTCGCATCAATTTCAATACCGATATAGTGCCTGCGCAGCCGTCGCGCCATCTCGCCGGTCGTACCCGTGCCAAAAAAGGGATCCAAAACGACATCGCCTGGGTTGGTTGTTGCCATCAACACGCGGTAGAGCAATGCTTCTGGCTTCTGTGTAGGATGCAGGCGTTTACCATGTTCCCTCAAACGTTCCGGACCGACACAAATTGGTATGAACCAATCTGAGCGCATTTGCAGATCCTCATTCAGCATCTTCATGGCTTGATAGTTAAAGGTGTAGCGCGCGCCTTTTTCCTTTTGCGCCCAAATGAGCGTTTCGTGGGCATTGGTAAAACGCACACCGCGGAAATTGGGCATGGGGTTGCTTTTGACCCAAACAACATCATTCAGGATCCAATAGCCCAGGTCCTGTAACAGGCTGCCAACCCGGTAAATGTTGTGATAGGAGCCAATCACCCACAGCGTGCCCGTCGGCTTGAGCACCCGTCGACAAGCGCTGAGCCAGGCTTTGGTAAAGTCATCATAAGCTTTGAGGTCTTCAAACTTATCCCAATCTTCATCCACACCTGCCACACGGCTAAGATTAGGGCGCAAAAGTTCACCCTGAAGTTGCAGGTAGTACGGCGGGTCTGCGAAAATGAGGTCTACCGAATCGGCAGGCAAAGACTGGAGCACTTCGAGACAATTACCGTGGATGGTTTGATCCAGCCATTCGGCTAAAGGATGCTCACTCATACCCTAATTGTAACGGATAAATGGTTGTTTTGGCGGCATTTTTGAGAGGCTTTCTTGAAAATGCATAGAAGAAAGCTATAATCTTAACCGAGGACAAAATGACATCCACAATAAACACTTTTTGGAAAGATTTTAAGTTTTACCAGGAATTTGACGTTCGCTACGGCGACCTGGACACCCAATGCCATGTAAACAACATCAAATATCTGGAATACATTGAAACCGCCCGCATCGGCTATTACCAAGCCGCTGGTATTTGGGATGGTACTGTTCGTGTCGGGGGTTTTGGTATGGTCATCGCCTCTGTCAAAATCGACTTCTTAGATTCCCTGCATTTCGGCGACCGGTTTCGTGTGGGTACCAAAATCACCCACATCGGTCGCAAAAGCATGACCTTTGCCTTCGTCATTGAAAGCCTTGACGGCAAGACGACTTATTCCCGTGGCGAGGTCATCAGCGTCGCTTACAACAGCCATTTGGGACAATCTACGATTGTGCCCAAAATATGGCGAGAAAAATTAGCAGAATACGAAAACAATAAGGACTTACTATGACCCAAAAACTGACTTTACCCGCGATTGATTATGACTATCTCGAAACTTTTTTAGTTGACCTGCTCAACATCCCCAGCCCAACGGGTTACACCGATGCTGCCATAAGCTTTTTGGAAGATGCACTCAAAGCCTTCCCTGAGGTCAAAGCCGAACGCACCAAAAAAGGCTGCCTCTTGGTAACCGTGCCTGGTGAAATCTCTGGTGAGGGACCTCGTCGCGGTCTCACCGCGCATGTCGACACCCTGGGTGCGATGGTAAAAGAAATCAAAGGCAGCGGCCGCCTGGAACTAACCGGCCTGGGTGGCTGGGCTTGGGGCAGTGTGGAAGGTGAAAACCTTTTGGTCCACACCCGACACAATGGCACTGTGCGCGGCAGCCTGTTACCCAACAAGGCTTCTGTTCACGTTTATAACTCCGTACGCGATGATAAACGCAGTGCAGATAGCATGGAAGCACGCTTGGATGTGCGAGTGAGCAATGCTGATGAAACGCGCGCCTTAGGCATCGAAGTCGGCGATTTTGTTTCCTTTGACGCACGCGTGGAACGACACAATGGATTTATCAAAAGCCGCCACCTGGATGATAAAGCCGCCGTGGCAGTCATTATGACGGTGATTAAAGCCTTCCATGACGCTGGCATTAAGCCAGCTGAAGACTTTTGTGTCCTCTTTAGCAATTACGAAGAAATGGGCATGGGTGGCCGCAGTGATTTGCCAAAAACCTTGGACGAACTCATCGCCATTGACATGGCAGCGATTGGTGCAGGACAGGCATCGGATGAATTCCATGCTTCCATTTGCGTCAAAGACGGCAACTTCCCTTACCATCATGGTTTGACCAGCAAATTGCGCGAGATTGCAGAAGCGAACGACATCCCTCACAAGGTTGACATCTATGTCTATTACGGATCAGATGCTTCGGCTTACTGGTCCGCCGGCGGCTCTGCCGCAGTGGCTTTGATCGGCCCTGGTGTCGACAGTTCGCACCACTATGAGCGCACGCATAAAGACGCCTTGGTGGCAACCAGTCACTGGGTTTTAGCCTATCTTTTGAGCAAATAAGGACTTTTGAAGCAATTTTGAAACCTTTTTGCACATTGCGGGTTTTATAGGGTGCTTCTCATAATATTATTGAGAACCTAAAATAAACCATTTTTACAAACACAAAGGAGATATAAAATGGCTTTTTACGAAGGAATGAACTGGTTATGGGCAATCTTGGTCGGTGC
>CAZUZM010000018.1:3404-21868 GCA_964624615.1 uncultured Anaerolineaceae bacterium | reverse complement strand
TTTCTGGCACTCATCTCACCCGCAGGGGCAAGTTGTTCAAGCATATAGTCAATATAATCATCTGTACAGGGCATGATATCTCCTCTAATCCCAATCAACGGTGGCCTTGTAGGCTTTTGTGGCATCAACCAGCGTTCTGCCATCGTGTGTCAGAATGAGAGTATACGTCTGGTTTTTCTGCTTGAAAAAAACCGATGGTGTTCCAGTGAGGTTAATCTTTTCAATGAATCTTTCCAGAAAATATCCTAACTTTTTGTAAGCTTCAGCTTCTTTTAACATCACGGAATAGGTCAGAATAAGCTGATAGGTTTCCGTGTTGTAGTAAAGTGCGTAATAATCATTTCCCCAGGCGGCGGAAATCTCTCTTGATTTTTCTTTTTCGAGCTGAAAATCGCTAAAGATATTCTTGGTAAGCAACTGTTCCAAGAACATTCCGCCTAAACTATCGGAAACCACGAGTTCCCAGTTATCGCCCAAGGCTGGTGTGAGGTCAAAAATCTCTATATTTGTCGCCATGTAATTTGGGTAAGTCTCTGGAAAGAGAATAATAATATTATGTTCAGGAGGTTCAATGAAAGCCTTAAGCGTTTCTTGAAGTCCTTTTTTTCCCACAATCGCGCGGATAAAAGGTAGACCTTCCTCAAAAAAGGTGTTTTCTGTTGCTTTGATGTAATCGGGGATGCGACGTTCGATAAGTACCGTGCGATCAAGAAGAATTTCCGGGATGGTGGCGCCTTCTCCTCCATGTTCCTTAAGCCATTTTTCCAATACATAGAGCGCTGTACCATCGATAATAATTGGCCCTATCATATTTTGGCCACTGCTTTTAGGTTGCCCGCCAGCAATCCATCGCTCAAGATTTTTGATGACATGATCGTAAAACACGTATTTTGTCAAAAACACAATATAAGCAGCGCGTTGCATTTCCAGATCTTGATAGTTTTCAACGAGTTTTATTTGCCGTGCCTCTGAATCAAGAAGGACGCCACCGTTAAAAACCCGTTCTGTTTTTTGCCGTGCTTCTAAAAAGGCATTAAACTTGTAGAACATAGGAACCAAGTTAAAAAGCCCCAAAATAATGTGTTGGATTTCCATCGCTTGAGTTATTTCCACATCAACTTTGGTTGGGAGGAGTTCTTCGTAAGCTTCCATGCTGATAAACAAAACTTCTGGCCTCTCAATGTCTTTGAGCCTAAAATAGCCAAACACATGGTCCTGAATTTCTTCTAGGTGATCCAGGAAGTTTTCGCTTGTAATGGGTGGCGGTCCTAGAGTAGGTGTTGGGGTAGGGACTTCCGTCGGCGTTGCCGTGGGCGTCATTGTCGGCGTAGAGGTTGGTGTGCTTGTCTTTGTTGGCGTGTTTGTTGGCTCGGGCGTCGGGCTTGGTTGCAAAGAGGGGATCAGATTACATCCTGAGGTAAAAAGCAGAGAAAGGAGCATGAGCATGAGAATTGTTTTTTTCATAACGGGTTCTTTCTTCACTTTCCAAATTGGCTAGCAAAAAAGGCATCATATGCCAATGAAAATGTTTCAGGGTCATATGAAAGAATCAGCGTGCATGTTTGGTTTGGCTGCTCAAATAGCATGGCAGGTATACCAGCTCGTGCGCTTACACTACTCAATCGATCCAGCTTGGACCTCAGGTTGGTAAAGCTCATAGAGTCTTTTACCATGACGGTATATGTAACAAACAAGTCACCAGTCTTACTATTGGAATAAACCAAAAAGAAGTCATTGCCCCATGAAGAGGCCAGCTTTTTGGCTTGTTCAACGTCAACTTGGGATTCAGGGTGGATGTTGTAAGCTAACAATTGGAAGAGGAAAATTTCGCCCATCAAATCGGCATCCACAATTTGCCAGTCTTCCCCAAGTTCAGGCCTTAAATCAACGGGAACCAGTTGCGTTGTAATCATGTCTGGATAGGACTCTGGGTGTGCTATTATGCTGGATTGTTCTGGGAGGTCTAAAATAATTTTATAGATTTCTTGTAACCCTTTTGTTTTTTCAATATGCGCGACAAAAGGCATGCCATAGTCAAGGTCCATGCGTTCTTTTGCTAAAAAGTATTCTGGGACAAAACCTGGAAAGTGTTGTGAGCGATCAAGGAGTGGTTCCGGAATAGTCGCCTCTGGGCTCTGGTGTTCCTTTAGCCAGCGGTCCAATACATGGAAAGCTAAGCCATTTACCAATGGTTCAAAAACATCGTTTTCTTGGTGAGTTCTAGGGACACCCGTTTCTAACCACTTTTCTGAGTTTTTATCAAGGAAGTCATTGAGGACATAAGTTGTAATGGCTATCACATATTTTGCGAGTTGCATTTCTGTGTCTGAATAGTTTTCAACCAGGTTGATTTCATTGTTCCTAATCTCATAATAAACGCCACCATTCAAGAATTTTGTAGTCTTCTGCTTATTTTGAAAGAAGTTTTCATATTTGTACAACACTGAAGATAGGTTAAATAGGTGGAGGCGAACAGTTTCCAGTGATAACTTCTCACTACTTAGATTTAGACTCATCGACTCTAGGTTTTCTTCGTAGGATTCCTGGGAAATGAAATTTACCACGGGTCGATCAAGGTCGACTACTTCGAGATAGCCAAAAATATGGTCTTGAATGTCTTCAAGGTGATCCAAAAAATTTTCACCGGTAATCGGTGGTGGTCCAAGCGTAGGCGTGGGTGTGGGAACTTCTGTTGGCGTGCTGGTAGGGGTGTTGCTGGGTTGAGCCGTTGGTGTACTGGTTTTTGTAGGAACACTTGTTGGCTCTGGTGTTGGGCTTGGTTTTGTAGAGGGGATAGTAGATAGTATTACAGCCGGTAAATAGCAGGCTGATTATTGTCAAGATAAGGATGGCTCTGGTCAATTGTCGTCCTTTCTTCAGGCGTATATTGTGTTCATATTCCGGCGCTGGAAACGGCTTATTTTCGCCTGAGACAAGCTTATTATGATATTGTACCAGGCTGGTAAACACATTCTACCAGCCTGGTTGGAAGCTAAAGGTTAAGAGCTTAATGTTTTTATGACATCGTGAGTGCCATGACAGCCTTTTGGGCGTGCAGGCGGTTTTCAGCTTCGTCATACACCACGGATTGTGGGCCGAGGATGACCTCATCGGTCACTTCAATATTGCGGTCGGCGGGTAAGGGATGCATGTAAATGGCATCGTCCTTGGCCAGTTTCAGGCGGCGTTGGTCCATGATCCAGTCCATGTAGGAGTCCTGCAAAACCTTGCCCTTGGCGGGGTCAGCGGTGGTGAGCAACGGTCCCCAGCTTTTGGCGTAGATCACATCGGCGTCCTTCATGCCTTCGTCCATGTCATGCACGATATCAAAGGAAGTGCCCCAGCGTTTGGCTTCGTCGGCGGCTTGTTGCTCGATTTCAGGCATCAAGGGGAACTCTTTGGGATATGCCAGGGTGACGTCCATGCCAAAGCGTGGCATTTGGAGGATTAAAGATTGGGGTACCGAGATGGGTTTGAGGTAAGAGGCGGCATAAGCCCAGGATACAACGATTTTCTTGCGTTTCAGGTCGCGGCCTTTTTTCTCCATGATGGTCATCAGGTCAGCCAGACATTGGAAAGGATGGTAAATATCGCATTGCATGTTAAGCACGGGCACGCGGCTGGCTTCGGCGACTTCGTTGAGGTAAACATTGCCTTCGAGCCAGTCACAATGGCGGATGGCGATGGCGTCAAAATAGCGTCCATAGATCTCGCCGATTTCCTTGGCGGTGTCGCCGTGTGAAATCTGGGTTGTGGAACTGTCGATAAAGGCACCGTGGCCGCCGAGTTGGGCGATGCCGGCTTCAAAAGAACCGCGTGTGCGGGTGCTGCTAAAGAAGAAAAGCATTGCCAGGACCTTGTCACGCAGATAGGCGTGGGGTTCGTTAAGCGCGCGCTTGCGTTTAAGATCCCAAGCGACATCAAGAACGGTTTCTACTTCTTCTTTGGAAAAATCGAGGTCGCCGATGAGGTCACGACCGTGTAAAAACGTTTGCATATTTACCTCCGGATGAGTTTTTTGGTGTTGGGCTTATTATACCAGTCGGACGCTGTAATAGCGGTGGATTGGTCATTGTCACTGGTCGGGCTTGACGCTGGAACGAACGAGTAAACAGGGACACTTTCCCGCCGGTCCTTGATTCAGTAGAAAAACGAACGAGAAAAGTAAGATTCTTTATCATTAGTCTGTGCAAGCTTGAAGGTTGGCATTATAAGTATTGTGAGGGGGAATTTCTTTTCCTGCTTTCCCCATTCCAACTGTTAATTCAATTGACGCAATGTGGGAAAGCAGTTATTATCAAACCATGAACGGTGCTGAGCGAAAACCGAGCCTGGGCAAGAGAATCATCGCTAAACTGAATAAAGAATTTCGTTGGTTTATGCCTGGGCTAGGCTACAAACGTTGGATTGTGCTAACCATCATTGGTGCAATGCTCTTGGGTTTGGGTCTCGCCGTTATCATTCTTGATTACTATCGCTCTACGACCAATCAGTTCCTCACGCCTATTTTGGCCTTCCTTTCCCTGCGCTTTTTAGATCGTCCCATTCGCTTTTTGCTTTTTGGCGGCTTCGGCTTTGCCATGATCCTAGTGGGTATTTGGGGCGCAAACCGTGCCGTGCTCAAACCTTTTGAGCGCGAAGGCCGACCAGCATGGGAAGCGGTGCAACAGTATCGCCGCAAGGACCGGGGCATTAAGGTGGCGGTTATCGGCGGTGGGCATGGCTTGGCTGCTTTGCTAAGTGGGCTCAAAGCCTACACCCATAATATTACAGCGATTGTGACCGTCTCGGATGATGGCGGATCATCCGGCGAATTGCGGCGTGATTTGGGTGTTTTGCCGCCTGGTGATATCCGTAACTGCCTCAGCGCATTAAGTAGCGATGAAGCGCTGCTTTCGCAGGTTTTTCAGTACCGTTTTAAATCAGGTGTTGGACTTGAAGGCCACTCATTGGGCAATCTTTTTATCACCGCATTAGCTGAAATTACCGGTAGTTTTGAAGAAGCTGTGGCTGAATCGGGTCGGGTTTTGGCCATTTATGGTCAGGTTTTACCTTCCACGTTGAGCAATGTGCAGCTTATTGGCGATGTGCGTTTGCATGAAACCCAAGAGATTGTTCAGGTGCGTGGCGAGAGCAAACTCACCGCATCGGACGGAAAAATTTTGCGGGTTTTGCTTGACCCGGACAATGCCCAGGCTTATCCACCCACGGTTTCTGCCATTTTGAATGCGGATTTAATTATCGTTGGGCCAGGCAGCCTTTACACTAGCATTTTGCCTAATCTGATGGTTTCGGGTTTGGTGGACGCGGTGCGCAGCAGTCGCGCGGAAGTCTTTTATGTCTCAAACGTAGCAACCCAACGTGGTGAGACCGATGGCTTTAACGTTTCGGATCACCTGCACGTGCTCGAACAACATATTGGCAAAGACCTCTTTAACTTGGTGATTAGCAATAATAACTTCACGGGCGCCTTGGGAGAACGGGTGGACTGGGTGCAAAATGATGCTACCAGTCGCCGCAATTTTAAAGTGTATGAGACGGATTTGGTGGACGACCTTTACCCCTGGCGGCATGATTCCAAAAAATTAGCCAAAGCAATCATCAATGTCTATGAAGAACGTACCGGCCCATTGTACGGTTAACTTAGTTTATTAAAGAAAAATAACCCACCCCCTATCCCCCTCCCACCATTCGCTTCGCTCATTGGAGAGGGCAACAAAAAACTATGCATTGCGCCATCTGTAAAGAACGTACTGGCCCATTGTATGGCTAGCGGTCAATTCCTAAAAGGGACTCATTTAATTTAATAGACGGCATCAAGCTTAAAAGAAGCTTGATTTTGTGTAAATAAGCAGACTAAAGCCTCTAAAAAGACGGCTTCGCGACCTGCCAGGGTTTATAATGATGGTCGAAAGTAAAACGCATTAATTGGCAAGCCTTGGCTTGAGCTTGCAAAACGGAGGAACTGATGAAAAAAATTAAAGTTGCGATTAACGGTTTTGGTCGTATTGGTCGCCAAGTGGCGAAAATTATCCTGGAAGATGCAGCTGATGTTTTAGACTTGGTGTGTATCAACGACCTTTATGACTCAAAGATGAACGCGCATCTTTTTAAGTATGACTCAAGTTATGGTCGATCGAACAGTGAGGTTGTGGTTGATGAAAACGATGACCTAATTGTGGATGGCCATTGGATTGATGTGCTTCAGGAACGGGACCCCAGCAAGTTGCCTTGGAAAGATATGGGTGTTGATATCGTGATTGAAGCGACAGGCATTTTTACCAGCGCGCGCACAGATGAAGCTACAGGTAAGTTGGGCGCCGATGCCCACATTAAAGCCGGCGCGAAGAAAGTCATCATCACCGCACCTGCCAAAGGTGAAGACATCACCATTGTGATGGGTGTGAACCATAAAATGTATGACCCAAAGAAACATCACATCATTTCGAATGCTTCTTGCACGACCAATGCCTTGGCACCTGCGGCTAAAATTGTCAATGACCGCTGGGGCATTGTAAACGCGGTGATGAGCACGGTGCATAGCTATACCAATGACCAGGTGTTACTCGACCAAGGACACAAAAAAGATGTGCGTCGTGGACGAGCCGCCGCGCTTAATATTGTGCCAACTTCAACCGGTGCAGCCAAGGCGATTGCTTTGGTCATTCCAGAGCTGGCGGGTAAGTTTGACGGTCATTCCCTGCGCGTACCCACACCAACTGTCTCGATTATTGACTTCGTGGCGTTACTCGAAAAAGACACCACCATTGAAGAGGTTAATCAGGCGTTTAGGGATGCTGCTGAGGGTGAATTTAAAGGAATCTTAGGTGTTGTGACGGGTGAATATAACGACCCCTTGGTGTCGGTCGACTTCCGTGGCGATACCCGCAGCTCGATTGTGGACTTACCCACTAATATGCTTATGGGGACTAATTTGCTGAAAGTCGTCACCTGGTATGACAATGAATGGGGCTATTCTTGCCGCACGGTTGATCTTGCCAAGATGATTGCCGGGAAGATGTAATGCGTATGCGCCATGGTCCCCTGACCATGGCGGAACACTTGAGATGTATAATGAAGACACACGTAATGAGAGTTGTTAGGAGGAATAATGCTAAATAAAAAAATGTTGACAGATTTAGACTTGGAAGGCAAAAAAGTCCTGGTTCGGGTGGATTTTAATGTGCCCCTTAAAGAAGGTGTCGTCAAAGATGACACCCGCATTTTAGCCGCTTTACCAACCATTCGTTACTTATTGGATCATGGCGCAGCAGTCATCTTAGCCTCCCACCTGGGCAGACCGAAAGGTAAGGTAAACCTGGAATACAGCATGAAACCCGTTGCGGTGTATTTGGCCAAACTCTTGGTCGCGCCGGTACGTTTTGCGGATGACTGTCGTAGCCAGGCAACCAAAGAGGCTGCAAAATCTTTGCAACCGGGCGAGGTCATGGTCTTGGAAAACACGCGATTTTATCCTGGCGAAGAAGCCAACGAGCCTGAAATGGCGAAGGATCTTGCTGAATTGGCGGACCTCTTCGTGAATGACGCCTTTGGCACCGCCCATCGCGCGCATGCCTCAACCGTTGGTGTTGCGGATTATTTGCCCGCTGCGGCTGGTTTCCTTTTGGAAAAGGAAATCAATTATCTGGGCAACGCCATCGAAGACCCCAAACATCCCTTTGTGGCGATTTTAGGCGGCGCGAAAATCAGCGACAAAATCGGTGTCATTGAGAATCTGCTCGGCAAAGCTGATAAGATTCTGATTGGCGGTGGCATGGCGAACACCTTCCTTGCTGCCCAAGGTTTAGCCATGGCTGATTCCTTGGTTGAAGCTGAAGCGCTTGAAACTGCAAAAATGCTCCTTTCCAAAAGCAATGGCAAGTTGCTGTTGCCTGTAGATATGGTGATTGCAGATGCCTTTGACGCTGAAGCCAAAGCCCAAACCATCCCAACTGGTGATGTGCCCGAAGGCTGGCGCATTTTGGACATCGGTCCAGACACGGTGAAAGCCTTTGGCGCCGAAATTGCCAAAGCTGGTACCGTGGTTTGGAATGGTCCAATGGGTGTTTTTGAATTCCCCCGTTTTGCTGAAGGCACTTTTGGAATAGCCCATGCTGTTGCAGATTGCAAAGGTGTGACCATTATCGGTGGTGGTGACTCGGTTGCCGCCATTAACCAAAGCGGTCTGGCTGAAAAGATTACCCACATCTCAACCGGTGGTGGGGCTTCTTTGGAAATGCTTGAAGGTATTGTGTTGCCAGGCTTGGCTGCTCTGGACGATAAATAAACGATGTAGACTCGAAGAAAAACCTGTTTGCAAAAACAGGTTTTTTCATTTGCTAAAAAATGGACTTTTTAAAAAGTGATAAAATATAGTTATTAGGCATGAAAAATTGTGCCAAATAGAAGCTTTTAAATGAATTTTGGAGAGATTATGAAAAAAACAAAAGCAACACTCTTTTTGCTCATTCTTTGTAGCATTGCACTTTTGATGAGTGCATGTAAACCCGGCGATAAAGTGCCTGTGCTTAGCGAAGAAGACCTTCAAGCTCAGGTTTTGGCAACAACAAGCGCTCGCGCGACGCAGTTCGCTGTTGAAACAATGGCGGCACAATTAACCGCGCTGAGCATGCCCACCAATACCCCAATGCCCACTGAGGTGCCAACCCAAGCACCACCTCCCACCGAAGCTGCACCAACCGCTGTGGTGAACCCAGATCCGGCAGCGACTGCAACCAGTGCACCCCAACCCACAACCCCGCCTGTTGAACCGGGTAAACAATGTTTGCAAATGGATTTTCTTGGAGATGTCACTATTCCAACAGGAACAGTCGTGAAACCGGGTGAAAAATTTGATAAAACCTGGACCATCAAGAACACGGGCACCTGTACCTGGACCACCGACTTTGACCTGATTTTGATTGGTGGCGAAGCCTTTGGCTCTAATAAGCTGGGTGATGTGAAAACCGAAACCCCTCCTGGCGACATTCTTCATATTACGCTCTATAACCTTGTCGCCCCTCAAACTGAAGGCACCTACTACAGCTATTGGATGTTAGCGCATCCGGATGGCTCTAGGTTTGGCTATGGGCCTAACCGCGAATGGAGCCTTGGCATTACCATTGAAGTGAAGAAGTAAGACTGAAAAAGCCATCCAAATCGGATGGCTTTTTTTTGGAACTATTTTTGCACTTAGTACGTCTTATTATTAATGCGCCTTACTAAAGGGCAAGGAGAATATTATGAAGAAACAACAATTTATCAAAAAGCATTGGCTTTTCTTGGCTATGGCAATACTACTAAGTGCGGTACTGCTCGCAGCATGTAATTTGCCTGGTATGGATAATGCAAAAGGTGATCCGATTGAGCTTGCGAAGCAAACGTTGGTTGCCATGCAAACGCAAGATTTCTTTAAAACCAATGTCGCACAGCTAACCGAAGTTGCTCCAACTGAAGAAACTGAGGAAGCTCCTGTCACTGAAGAGCCGGCGGCGCCAACAGATGCGCCAGCAACGGAAGTTCCAGCAACGAGTGTTCCCGCAACCCCAGTGCCACCGACTGCTGTACCAGCCACTGCGGTACCGGCAACCGTTGTGCCCACCGCGGTTCCATCCACGCCTGTTGCGACTGCCACTCCCGTGCCTTGTTACCAGGTGACCTTTGTGAGTGATGTGACTATACCTGATGGCACCAAGATTCCCGGTGGAAACACTTTTAACAAGACCTGGCGGCTGAAGAACTCGGGTTCCTGTACTTGGGATACGCGTTTCGACATCGCATTCGTGAAGGGCACGCTCCTGGCTGCTCAAAAAGTATATGACCTTCAGTCAGTCGTGAAACCTGGCGAAACCGTAGACATCACTATCCAAATGACCGCGCCTACCACCAATGGTGAATACAAGTCTGAATGGAAACTGCTCAATCCCAATGGGGAAGCTTTCGGTAGTGGTCCAAAGAGTGATCATACCTTCTACGCCAAGATCGAAGTCGTGGATGGAAAGGGTGCTATCTACAATTTTGCTGAAAGTGCTTGCGATGCCAAATGGTCTAGCGACACAAAGTCTAAAATAGCATGCCCTGGTGATCGAAAAAAGTCTGATGATGGTTATGTCATTTTTGAGAAAAACCCAATTCGCGAAGATGGTGGTAAAGAAAATGAGCCTGGATTGGTTACTCGTCCGAGTAAGGTTGTAAGTGGCGGCTATATCCAGGGCATCTACCCTGAAATCAGCATTCGAAATGGCGATAAGTTTACTGCAGCTATTCAATGCGAAGGTGGCGCCAAAAAATGTAGTCTGAAATTTGAACTTTACTATAAAATTGATGGCGGAAAGTTTATTGAACTTGGCGAATGGGAAGAAGTGAAGGACGATAAATGGAACAAAGTCTCTATTGATCTTTCTTCGCTGGCTGGTAAAAAAGTAACCTTTTCCCTGGTGGTTTGGAACAAAGGCACGGCTGAAGATAATATCGGTTTGTGGCTGAATCCAATTATCTATCGCCCGTAGCCTGCTTTACTTGATAATGAATACCAAAGACCGTGCCCAAGCGCACGGTCTTTTGCAATCTTGGTCAATTGTCGAAGGCATGGCGTGATAGAATGAAAGAAAAATCGGAGGTGTTGCGATGAGCAAAAGACGAGCGATGGTTGCTGCCAACTGGAAGATGAATAAAACCCTCATAGAGGGTAGTGAATTAATCAAAGCCATGTTGCCAGCTTTGAAAGAAATTGAAGGTGTGGATGTTGTGCTTTGTCCGCCTTTTATTAATTTAGCTTTGGCAAGCATTGAAACAGGACCCACCGAGATTAAAGTTGGTGCCCAAAACATGCACTGGGAAGAAAAAGGCGCATTCACCGGCGAAATTTCGCCCTTAATGTTGGCTGGCATTTGTGACTATGTCATCCTGGGCCACTCTGAGCGGCGCGTGATGTTTGGCGAGACTGATGAGACCGTCAACAAAAAAACCCAAGCCGCATTCAAGCATGGTTTGAAACCGATTGTTTGTGTTGGTGAGAGCTTTGATCAAAACCAAGCCGGTTTGACTGCCGAAGTGGTTGGCTTGCAATGTCGCCAAAGCATGAAAGACATTAGCCCTGCCGATGCTAAAAACATGATTGTTGCTTATGAGCCTGTTTGGGCGATTGGTACTGGTCTTGCCGCGACGCCAGAAGGCGCCAATGCGGTGCACCGCGACGTCATCCGTCCCATTTTGCGTGAGCTTTTTGGCGATGAGATTGGCAATGACATGCGTATTTTATATGGCGGTTCCGTTAATGATGCTAACGCCGCTGAGCTCTTTGCCATGTCGGATATCGACGGCGGCTTGATTGGCGGCGCAAGCCTCAAGCCAGATAGTTTTGTAGCGATCGTCAAGGCTGCTGCTTAGCGCATAAAAAGTGCAGGGGCACGAAGCCTAAAAAGGCTTGACACTACCCCTGAACAATCTATAATTTCAAGCATCAATTGGGAAAATTGACCCAATGATGCTCTTAGTGTTGGAGTTATTATGTTAGAAAAACTTGAAACCCTGCGACAAGAAGCTGAAGCGATCTTGCAAAACATCGCTGACTTGCCCACTTTGCAAAAGGTGAAGCAAGATTGGCTTGGCAAGACAGGCAAAATGACCGAATTGCTTAAAGCTATTCCCACCCTGGAACCGGAACAACGTCGTCCCTTTGGCATTGGTGCCAACGAAATCAAAACATTGCTTACCAATGGCTTAGCAGCATTGGAAGAAAAGCTTATTGATAGTGCTGGTAGCGACCTAAAAATGGACTTAACCATTCCGGGTACAGATATTAGCCAAGGTGGCTTGCATCCCACGCGTCAAATGCGCGATGACCTAAACCAAGCGTTTGCGTCAATGGGTTTTGAGATTTTTGAGGGTACTCCAATTACGACCGAAGCCAGTGCCTTTGATAATCTGAACTTCAAGCCCGACCATCCCGCACGTGAAACCATGGACACCTATTGGATTGCCGGCACCGAAGACAAAAAAGCAGAAGAGCGTTATTGTTTGCGGCCTCACCTCACCGGTGCATCGGTGGATTACTTACGTCAGCATGGCGCGCCAGCGCGATTTGTTTACCCAGGCATGGTCTATCGCAATGAAAGTACTGATCCTGGCCACGAGCGCGCTTTTTATCAGTATGAAGCCCTTATCGTTGAAAAAGATTTTTCCTTTTCCAGCGGTCGCCTCTTGATTGATACCATTTTGGAGCGTGTTTTTGGCAAACCTATTGAGACCCGCATGCGCGCAGGTTTCTTCCCTTTTGTGGAACCTGGGTTTGAAATTGACATGCGCTGCCAGGTGTGTGGCGGTAAAGGTTGTGGCGTTTGCAAATATGTGGGTTGGATTGAGATTATGCCGGGTGGCGTGCCGCATCCCAATGTTTTGAAAGCAGCTGGGCTGGACCCCATGGAATGGTCTGGCTTTTACATCAATATTGGCCTCGACCGCCTGGTGATGATGCGTTATGGCATCGATGATGTGCGCCTTTTCCATAGTGCAGATTTGCGCTTTTTAGGACAATTCAAGTAGGAGATAGCCATGAAAATTTCACTCAATTGGATTAAAGAATTTGTTGATCTGCCTGCTGAATTAAGCATTGGTCAATTGACCCATGACCTCACCATGCGAACGGTGGAGGTGGAAGGCTATGAAGACCTTGGCGCAAGTTTGGATAAAATTATCGTTGGACGGGTTGAGGTTGTTGAACCTCATCCTCAAGCCGATCGACTGCGCGTAGCCAAAGTAGATATCGGCGAAGAAGAACTGAGCCAGGTGGTTTGCGGTGGCAGCAACTTGGAAGTTGGCCAATGGGTCGTGGTTGCCACGCCGGGCTCCTATGTCAAATGGCATGGGGAAGGTGACCCGGTTGAAATCAAAGCCAGCAAGTTGCGTGGCGTACCTTCTGCTGGCATGATTTGTGCGAGTGCGGAAATCGGCATGGAAGAACTTTTCCCCGCCAAAGAAGAAGCCGAAATTGTGGACCTTGTTGGCTATGATACCTATCCGGGTCAGCCAATTAGCGCGCTAGTGGGACGCAATGACATTATCATCGAGATTGATAACAAAAGCATCACCAACCGGCCTGATTTGTGGGGCCATTATGGTATTGCACGGGAATTGGCTGCCATTTACAACCTGCCTTTGAAAGCATTGCCCGTCTTTAACGAGCAACTGCCCAAGGGAATGGATGTAAGCATTGAGGATACAACCCGCTGTGCACGCTATACCGCATTGACCATTGAGAACGTCGCTCATCGTCCTTCGCCAATTTGGATGCGTGAGCGTTTGGCAAGCCTGGATGTGCGCCCGATTAACCTCATGGTGGATTTGACTAATTATGTCATGCTGTGTGTGGGGGAACCGACGCATGCTTTTGACGCCGCGCATATCGAGGGTGGCATTGTCGTACGACAGGCTCGTGATGGCGAAAAGTTGACCCTCCTGAATGATGAAGAACTAGATTTGAGGCAAAGCGATTTGCTCATCACCGACCATGTTAAGCCATTAGCTTTGGCTGGTATTATGGGTGGTAAGCTGGATTCTGTTTTGGATGATACCCAGAATGTGGTTCTGGAAGTGGCGAATTTTGATGCCATTGGCACGCGTCGCACGGCAACCCATTTTGGCTTGCGCACCGAATCCAGCGCGCGTTTCGAAAAAGCCTTGGATACCCAACGTGTGGATCAGGCTTTGGGCTTGATGGTGGCGTTGCTCAAAGACTTGATGCCCGAGGCGAAACTCACTGGTTTTACCGATATTAACGTCCATCGCACATCGGCTTTGACCGTTGAAGTGGAAAAAGCCTATCTTGAAAAACGCTTAGGCACAGCTTTGGAAGTCGACGAAGTGCAATCGCTCTTAGGGCGATTGGGTTTTAGTGTGACCTTTGAAGAAGGCGTTTTTGCTTGTCAAGTACCCACCTGGCGTTCAACCGGTGATGTCAGCCTTCCGGCTGATATCCTGGAAGAAGTTGCCCGCATCCGCGGCTATGAAAGCTTTGCCTTCCAGGCGCCAGTGGTTGCCTTGGAAGGTGCTTTGCATCAACCCCGCATGGATATGAAGCAGCGCATTGCTCAGGTTTTGAGTGAGCGCGTGGGCATGCAGGAAGTCTTCACCTATCCTTGGGTCGAAGAGCGTTTCCTTGCAGCTGCTAACATCAGCATGGATGGCTTGCTCAAGTTGGCAACGCCGCCATCGCCTGAACAAGCTTGTCTACGCCCAAGTTTGGTGCCGGGTCTGATAGAAGCGGTGCAACTTAACCACCATCACTTTGAAAGCTTCAAAATCTTTGAACAAGGCGTGGTCTTCTTTGACCTGGAAAAACAAGCTAATCACTTAGCTTTTGCGCTTGTGGGCGATGACGCTGAAAAACTTTTCTTTGAAGCCAAAGGTGTTTTACAGTCTTTACCTCGCTTGGCAATGTGTGAGCCGTTTGAGTTCAAACAAGTTCAAGAGCCGTTATGGACAGAAAAGGGTTTATGGTTGAACGTTGTCAACAAAAATGGCGAGTTTGGTAGTTTGTGCGTTCTCTCAGCCCATGCCAAACGCCAAGCCGGCATCAAACGCTTGAGCGTTGTGGTGGCAGAAATGTGCCTGGACTCTTTGGAACCCTTGCCCAGTCGCGACAATGTGTACACCTCCTTACCCGTATACCCATTGGTAGCCAAAGACCTCTCGGTCATCCTGGCGGATGACGTCACCTGGGAAAAAGTGTCAAAATTGGTCGGTCCAATGGTGCGTGATATGGCCTATGTGACTGAATTCCGCGGTGGCAACGTGCCAGAAGGCAAACGCAGCCTGAGCTTCAGGGTGTGGTTGGGGTCGAATGAAGGCACCATGACTGCCAATGACATCGAGAAACGCATGACAGCCATCACCAGACGGATTGAAAAAGAGCTTGGCGGCGTCGTGCCCACAGCGAAATAAGTTTAACGATTTCATTTACCGCCAGTTAAGTCTGACTACAAGAGAAGCCCTTAATACAGGGTTTCTCTTTTTTTGTGACCTTGAGGCATAAAAATGAACTTTTACATGTTTATTTATCCTTGTTTGAGGGTATACTAACAGCGTTGCCAATCCTCTTGGCACTTCTGCTATCAATGCAATCATTCATAATAGATTAGGAAAGGAAAAGCTTTGGGAAAAGAAACACAATCATTCGGAAGCGCGCAGGGCACACGCACGGGCTTCAGTTGGGGTGACTTATTCGCCGTCCTTCTGATAATCGCCCTCATCTATGCCGGCGTGCGCCTCACCTTCAACGCTCCTGAGCACATTACCGGCCCTCATATTTCACTTGAACCTAAGGTGCTGCCTTGGTACACGTTGCTTTCGGTCATGCGTATGATGGCGGCTTATCTGCTTTCGCTGCTCTTCACCCTTGTTTATGGCCGCATTGCCGCTTATAACCAGCGCGCTGAAAAAATCATGATGCCGCTGCTCGACGTGCTGCAAAGTGTGCCCATCCTCAGTTTTTTGCCGGTGGTTTTGCTTAGTTTGAGCGCCATTATGCCCGAGCACACCGCGGCGGAAATCGCCTCTATCGTGCTCATTTTCACCAGCCAGGTCTGGAATATGGCGTTTGCCTGGTACCAATCGCTGACGACCATCCCCAAGGAATACCGTGAAGCCAGTTCGATTTTCCGCCTCAACAAATGGATGCGCTTTAAAAAACTGGAGATGCCTTTTGGCATGATTAGCCTGGTCTGGAATAGCATGATGTCCTGGGCGGGTGGCTGGTTCTTCCTCATGGCGGCTGAAATCTTTACCGTGGGAAATAAGGACTTTCGTCTGCCTGGTCTCGGCGCCTATCTTCACGAAGCCGCCAACATGAACAATATTCCTGCCATTCTTTGGGGCGTTTTTGCCTTGGTGGCGACGGTTGTGGTGCTGGACCAGTTGGTTTGGTGCCCGCTGCTGGCTTGGGCGGATAAATTCAAAGTCGAAATGGTCGAAAGTGAAAACCCACCCAAATCATGGTTTTATGACCTGATTAGCAAGGGCAAAATCCGCAATTGGCTGTACGACAAGGTGTTTACGCCTCTGGGTAACAAAATCGACGCCTTTATGATTCGCCGTTATCCGATGAAAAGTGAGCCAGCCAAACCTAAGACCTGGCAGCGTGGTTTGCGCTATGTTGTTCTGGTAGCGCTTTTAGGCGGCATGGGTTTCCTTATCGTACAGGCAGTTTTGATGATGATCAAGATTCCAGGGCTGACCTGGGGTGAGATGGGTATTGGGCTACTGGCTACTTTAGGGCGGGTCTTGCTATCGCTCATTTTAGCGCTGGTTTGGACGGTGCCGCTGGGTGTATACATCGGAACCAATCCCAAGGTGTCTGCTGTTTTGCAGCCGATTGTGCAGGTTTTAGCCTCTGTGCCGGCGACTGCGCTCTTCCCAGTCGTGCTTTTGGTGATGATCAAATGGCCTTTTGGCTTGGATATTGCCGCGATTTTGCTAATGCTGATGGGTACCCAATGGTACTTGTTGTTCAATATCATAGCTGGCGCGAGCGCCATTCCCCAAGACCTGAAACACACCACTGAGCTCATGGGTCTGAGTAAATGGGAACGGTGGAAGACGCTCATTCTGCCGGCCATCTTCCCTTATCTTATTACCGGTGCAATTACTGCAAGCGGGGGTGCCTGGAACGCCAGCATCGTGGCAGAATATCAGATTTTTGACGGGTCGATTCTTAAGCTAAAAGGCATCGGCTCGATTATTTCCGACGCGACCGCTAAGGGTGATTATGCCCTCTTGTTGGCATCGACGCTGGCAATGATTTTGGCGGTGGTCATTATCAATCGCGTGGTTTGGCGAAAACTCTACGCCCTGGCTGAAGAAAAATATCGCATGGAGGTCTAAATGACAGAAGCTCTATTGAAATTAGAAAACGTTTATATGGAATATGGTTCTGGCGCGCGGCGTTTTACCGCAGTCGAGGATGTGAACCTTGAGCTAAAGCCCGGCGAGTTTGTGGCCCTGCTTGGACCTTCTGGATGTGGCAAGAGCACCTTGCTGCGCATCATCACCGGTTTGCAAAACGCTTCGCGTGGCACGGTTTATTATCGTGGCGAGCCTTTGTTAGGAGTGAACCCCTATGCTTCGATTGTTTTTCAAAGTTTTGCGCTGTTTCCATGGCTAACCGTTTTGGAAAATGTCAACCTAGCGCTAAAAGTGAAGGGCGTTGAAGAACCTGAACGCACGAAAATTGCGACCGATTTGCTCGACAGAGTGGGTTTGGATGGCTTTGAAAGTGCTTACCCACGCGAACTTTCTGGTGGCATGCGTCAAAAAGTCGGTTTTGCCCGTGCCATGGCGGTTGAGCCTGAACTGCTATGCTTGGACGAACCATTCTCCGCATTGGATGTTTTGAGCGCAGAGTCGCTGCGTGGCGAGCTGCTGGAATTGTGGATCGAAGGCAAAATCCCTACCAAGGCCATTTTGATGGTGAGCCACAACATCGAAGAAGCTGTGCTTTTAGCTGACCGTGTCGTCATCATGGACAAGGAGCCGGGGCGTATTATTGCTGATCATGCCATTGAATTACCACATCCACGGCAACGCAAATCACCGGAATTTCAGGCGATTGTGGACCAGGTTTATAGCCTTTTAGCGGGGCAGACACGCTCGGAAGTTGAAGAATTTGGTGTGGCACCGGGTGAGCCGGGTATCACGCGCAAGCTTCCGGCGTTGCCGATAAGTGATCTGGCAGGTATGCTCGAGCATCTGGCTGAGTCTGAAAAGGAAGCCGAAGACATCTATCGTTTGGAAGAAGACTTGAGCACCAACACCGATCATTTGCTGTTGCTGACTGAAACCGCTGAGCTTTTAGGCTTCGCGTCCATTGCTGAGGGTGATATCGCTATTACACCTCTTGGCCAGACTTTTGCCGAAGCGAGTATTTTGACCAGAAAAGAAATATTTGCATCCCGCGCACGCCGCTTGCCCTTAATCAAGTGGCTTTTGCAAATGCTCAAGAATGCTGAGGACGGACAATTGAAACGTAATGTCATCAAGACGGCTTTGAGTCTTGAGTTCCCAGAGGACAAAGCGGAAGAGCAAATCGACACCCTGATCGCCTGGGGTCGTTATGGCGAGCTGTATGAGTATGATGATAAGTCGGAGATCATTTCGCTATAAGGTGAAGAATCCTTAGGTATACCTGTTTTTAAGAATAAAAGTCTCGGTGTAAGTACCGAGACTTTTTGTGAACCTCACCCTTGTTCCGGATGGCGTCTTCGCCATCCGTCAGTGATCTGGCAAATGTAGGGCAGGGCGGGACGCCTGCGGATAGGTGTTTTGCGCTCGGTTGGCGCAGACAAAAGAGGTGGGCACGCAAGCAGCACCGGCGACATTATAAAGTCATGGCGAGGACGCCATGACGAACGAGGACAGGACGCCATGACGAACGAGGACAGGACGCCATGACGAACGAGGACAGGACGCCA
>CAZUZM010000018.1:0-3304 GCA_964624615.1 uncultured Anaerolineaceae bacterium | reverse complement strand
AGGACGCCATGACGAACGAGGACAGGACGCCATGACGAACGAGGACAGGACGCCATGACGAACGAGGACAGGACGCCGTGACGAACACCTACCTTGTTCCGGATGGCGTCCCCGCCATCCGATTGCAAGTCGCCGTCCCCGACCTCCGACAGTGTGGTGTTGAACATGGTGTCATGAAATAAAACTTTCTTCGGAAAGAAAGGATGAGCGGGTTTCATCCAATCAAGAAGTCTAATAAAGCTTTTACGTCTCCTTTCTCTACAAGCCTCCCATTAATACACGATTCATGAGATAATAGACAATGCAATAAAAAAATACTGGCAAAGCCTTTCAAACGGCTCTTTTCTTCGTGCGGATTAGAGGCTTTTGAGACCAATCGAAAGGATTCATCATGACAAAAAAAGTATATATCGCAGGAGCTGTTCGTACAGCTATCGGAAAGTTCGGCGGAAGCCTGGCAAATGTGCCCGCCGCTGAAATGGGTGAAATCGTGGTTAAAGAAGCCATCCAACGCGCTGGCATCAAACCCGAAGACGTTGACTTCCTCTATTTTGGTAACGTGTTGCAAGCTGGTTTAGGCCAAAACGTCGCCCGCCAAGCGCTCATCCGTGCCGGTATTCCCGTGGAAGTGCCCGCTATCACCATCAATGTTGTTTGTGGTTCAGGCCTCGAGTCTGTCAACCACGCCGCACGCCTCATCCGCAATGGTGAAGCTGATGTGGTCATTGCCGGTGGCGTTGAAAACATGAACGCCGCGCCTTACATTTTGCCCAACGCACGCTATGGCTATCGCATGGGCGACGGCAAAATCATTGACACCATGGTGCATGATGGTTTGACGGATGTCTTTAGTGGCGAACACATGGGTATCACTGCCGAAAATATCGTCGAAGATTGGGGCTTGACCCGTGAAGAATTGGACGAGTTCTCAGCTGCCAGCCAAGCCAAAGCTGAAAAAGCTCAGGCTGCAGGCAAGTTTGTGGATGAAATCGTGGCTGTTCCAATCAAAGTCAAACGTGAAATTGTGGAATTCAAAGAAGACGAAGGTATTCGCCCTGGCACAACCGCCGAAGGTCTTGCCAAATTACGCCCAGCATTTAAGGCTGATGGCGTGGTGACCGCCGGTAACTCTTCAACCATCAATGACGGCGCTGCCGCGATGGTGTTGATTAGCGAAGAAAAAGCGAAAGAACTCGGCGTGAAGGTTCAGGCTGAATGGCTTGAAGGTGCCCTCAAGGGCGTTGAACCACGCATTATGGGCATCGGTCCCGTGGCTGCAACCACCGCCTTGCTTGAAAAGATGGACGCCAAAATTGGCGATTTTGACATTGTTGAAGCCAACGAAGCATTTGCTGCTCAATCCGTGGCTGTTATGCAAGACCTTGGTCTGGATCCTGAAAAGGTCAACGTCAATGGTGGCGCGATTGCTTTGGGTCACCCCATTGGCGCTTCTGGTGCACGCATCCTGGTGAGCTTGATTTACGAATTGAACCGCAATCCCGAAGCCAAGATGGGTCTCGCCACACTGTGTATCGGTGGTGGCATGGGTTCCGCGACTGCTATTCGAAAGATCTAAGATGGAAAAGGTCATTCTTAGCCAACAAGGGTATGTTGCCCTGGTAACGATAAATCGCCCTGAGGCGATGAACGCTTTGAACCAGGAAGTGATTGTCGAATTGATAGAGACGTTTGACATGATCGACCTTGAAAAGACCCGTTGCGTGATTGTTACCGGTGCGGATGATAAAGCTTTTGTGGCAGGTGCTGATATCGCCGCCATGCGCGATATGAACAGCGAAGAAGCGCTTGAATTTGCCGAACTTGGCCATGAGCTAATGGATGCCATTGAGTACTTCCCCGTCCCAGTAATTGCTGCCATCAACGGATATGCGTTGGGTGGTGGTTGTGAACTGGCAATGGCTTGTGATATTCGCCTCTGTAGCGACAACGCCGTGTTTGGTCAGCCTGAAGTCGGCTTGGGCATTACCCCTGGCTTTGGCGGCACACAACGTTTGCCGCGACTGATTGGTTCCATGTCGATTGCCAAGGAACTGCTTTTTACCGGTCGCACGGTTAAGGCTGAAGAAGCTTTGCGCATCGGATTGGTGAGCGCGGTTTATCCTCAGGCAGAGCTTTTAGACGAAGCCTGGAAGATGGCCAACCGCATTAGCGCGAACGCACCCATTGCAGTGGAACACACCAAATCTGGTGCAAACGCCACCATGGAAGTCGGTTTGGAAGATGGTTTAGTCTTTGAAACCGAGCTCTTTAGCGAATGTTTTGACAGTGAAGATCAAAAGGAAGGCATGACCGCTTTCCTCGAAAAACGAAAAGATAAAGATTTTAAGAATCGATAGGAGACGTGTATGAAAATTGCAGTTATTGGCCCTGGAACAATGGGTTCTGGTATTGCTCAAGCCTTCGCTCAAGTTGAGGGTTATGAGGTCGTTTTAGTGCACTATGCGCGTCTTGAACGCGCCCAGCAAGGCATCGACGGCATTGTGAAAGGTTTGCAGAAGCGGGTTGACCGCGGCAAGATGGAACAAGCCGACGCCGACGCCATTGCCGCGCGTTTGACGCCCGGTTTGTATGAGGCTTGCGCGGATGTGGATTTGATTATCGAATCGGCTTCCGAAAACATGGCAACCAAAAAGGAAACTTTTGCCAAATTGGATCAAATTGCCAAGCCTGAGTGTATGTTCACCACCAACACCTCATCCTTGTCCATTAGTGAATTGGCAAATGGCCTTTCGCGACCGTTAGTGGGCATGCACTTCTTCAACCCTGCACCGGTAATGAAGCTGGTGGAAGTTATCCCTGGTTTGAACACCCCTGCGGACCTGGTTGAAAAAGTGACCGCAATTGCCGAAGCGATAGGTAAAACCCCCGTTTTGGTGCAAGAAGGACCTGGCTTTGTGGTCAACCGCATTTTGGTGCCCATGATTAACGAAGCGATCGGCATTTTGGCTGATGGCTTGGCTTCACCTGAGGGCATCGACACCGCCATGAAACTTGGTGCGGCGCACCCCATGGGTCCCTTGGAATTGGGTGATTTGGTAGGTTTGGATGTCTGTCTGGCGATTATGGAAGTGCTACAGGCTGAAACCGGCGACCCCAAATACCGCCCTCATCCCTTGCTGCGCAAAATGGTGCGCGGTGGCAAACTCGGCCGCAAGAGCGGTGAAGGATTCTATAAGTACTAGACCTTTTTTACAAAAGAGTGAAAAAGAGCCAGGTGTGGGAACATGCCTGGTTTTTTACGCATTGTTCCGGATGGCATTCCACCTTGTTCCGGATGGCGTCC